>NZ_JBSFHA010000018.1:0-66994 GCF_053596855.1 Streptomyces sp. NPDC001617 | reverse complement strand
GTGTTGACCACCTTGACGTAGCGCGCCGTCTGCGTCGCGAAGGTCACCGCCTCGACCGGTTGACCCGACGCTATGGAAGCGACCTTTGTCCAGTCACTCCCGTCGGACGACACGTACACGTCCGCACTTCGCGCATAGTCGTCGACGCTGCTGCCCGCATCCAGTTCGACCGTGTCGAATTTCTCGGCTCGGCCCATGTCCACCTCCACCCACTGGCCGGATTCCTGCCCGGCTCCCGAGGTGTAGCGGGTGTCGATGTCGCCGTCGAGCATGTGCGTGAGCACGTCGTTGGGCCACGGGCTCGTGTTCGACGCCGTCGCCGTCCAGCCGGTCCTCGACAGCTGGGTGCCGGAGACGGGGCCCGCGAACACGTTGAACTCGCCGATCGACCACCAGTTGCCGGCGCTGCCGGTGTTGACCACCTTGACGTAGCGCGCCGTCTGCGTCGCGAAGGTCACCGCCTCGACCGGTTGACCCGACGCTATGGAAGCGACCTTTGTCCAGTCGCTCCCGTCGGACGACACGTACACATCCGCGCTTCGCGCATAGTCGTTCACGCTGCTGCCCGCATTCAGCACGACCGTGTCGAAGTTCTCGGCCTTCCCCATGTCCACCTTCACCCACTGGCCGGATTCCTGCCCGGCTCCCGAGGTGTAGCGGGTGGTGAGGTCACCATCGAGCATGTGCGTGAGCACATCGTTGGGCCACGGGCTCGTGTTCGACGCCGTCGCCGTCCAGTCGGCCCTCGACAGCGGAATGCCGTAGACCGGGGTCGCGGATCCGCCTGCGTACACGTTGAACTCGGCGATCGACCACCAGTTGCCGGCGCTGCCGGTGTTGACCACCTTGACGTAGCGCGCCGTCTGCGTCGCGAAGGTCACGGCCTCGATTTGCTGGCCGTCCGAGCTGATGGCGGCAACCTTCTTCCAGTCGGTCCCATCGGATGACACGTATACGTCCGCGCCTCGCGCATAGTCACCGGTGCTGCTGCCCGCATCCAGGGCGATGGTGTCGAAGGTCTGCGCCTTGCCCATGTCCACTTCCACCCACTGGCCGGATTCCTGCCCTGTTCCGGAGCTGTAGCGGGTGTCGGTGTCATTGTCGATCATGTTCGCGAGCACATCGGTGGCGTAAGGGCTCACCTTCGACGCCTTCGCGGTCCAGCCGGTCTTCGAGAGCGCGGTGCCCAGGCCGTTGACGGTGAACTTGGATCCGCCTGCCGACTGTCCGCCGGCCCCGTTCACCGACACCTGGTACGTGCCCGAGGGGAGTCCGTTCGGAACGTACGCGCTGATGCTGGTGTCGGACCAGCTGGCGATGTCGGCGTGGGCGCCTCCGAAGTACACGGTGCCGAGGCCCTGGGTCGCACCGAAGTGAGAACCGGTGATCGTGAACTCGGAGCCCGGAATGCCGGTGGTGGGCGTCATGGTCTCGAACGCGGGCGTCGAATAGCCGGACAGGCTCTTGGTCGTGAACATCGCCGACGTCCCACCGGGCAGCGTGTACGTGAATTCACCGCCGGTGGATATCGGGAAGCTCTGGCCGCGCCCGGTTCCGTTGTAGACAACGGAGACGTTCGTGCCGTCCGGGCCTGTCCAGTTCTGCAGCTGAAGTCCGTGCGGCACCGCCGTCGGGGCTTGGATCGAGCCGGTTTCGCCCGGGGTCCCATACACGTTGATCTCGCCGATGGACCAGTGGAAGAAGAACGACGGTGCGGTGCTGACGATGCGAATGTACTGGGCCTTCTGCGGTGGCATGGTGATGGTCGTCCTGCCCAGGGCGCCGTTGCCGTTGGCGACCGCGCTGCCCCAGTGCTCGCCGTCGTCCGATACGTACACCTGGTACTGGAAGACGGAGTCGAAGGCGTTCTTCGCCGTGTTGTCGAGCGTGATCTGGTCGAAGCTGGTCGGGCTGCCGAGGTTGACCTGGTACCAGTCGCCGCTCTTCATCTTGATGGCGGTGCGCCATCGTGTGCCGAGGTCTCCGTCGACGGCGTCCGCTGCCGGATCACCCGAGTGGCTCGACGAGGACGTGACCTTCCATCCGCTGCGGTTGAGCGCCGTTCCCGGAGTCTTGATGGACGCTCCGACCGGGAGGGAGTACGTGGTCAGCTTGGAGTCGGTGGTGACGGAGTTCTGAATGGGCAGCAGTTGCGGGTCGTACGTGATGGTCCGCTGGCCGGTCGCCGACTTGAAGGTGAAGTCGTGCGTGGGGTCCCCGACGTCGCCGGCTGCGGGCGTGCTGCCGCTCTGCGTGGGTCCCGAGTAGGTGAAGGTGGCGGCATTGCCCGCGTTCAGCGTGTAGTTGAACGACTGCGTCCCGTCCGCGACGCTGATGGTCTTCGCGGACTTCGAGTCGTTGTACGCGACGAGGACCTTCGATCCGTCGGGATTCTGGAAGGCGACGTCGTTGACGCTGCCGGCTCCGAAGGTGTTCGAGTAGATCCGGTGGGCTCCGGGCTTGACGAACCTGGTGACCTGGGCGAGCGCGTAGTAGTCCGGGTTGTACGTCACTTCGCCGCTTGCCGGGTCGATGGTCACCAGTCCGCGGCATTCACCGATGCCGTTCGTGTCGCTGTTGAGCGGACCCATGGCGGGATCGAGTGCGATGTTCCACAGCATCGCGCCGTTCGCGTAGTTGCGCGTGGTGTCGATCATCCAGGTGTCGAGGGCGTCGTGGAAGGCCACCTGTTTGTCGGCCTGCCACACTCCGCCGGTGGCCTCCGTGAGGTACAGCTGTTTACTCGGATAGTCGTTGTGGGTCAGCGTCTGGTAGACCGGGCTGCCGCTGTAGATGTGGAACCCGGCCCCCACGGCGTACTTGGCGGTCGTCGGGTCGTTGTAGATCGACTCGGGGTACGAAGGCACATCCCAGTTGTGGTCCCAAGCGAGGATCTTCGTGGACAGATCCTTGGCCGCGAACGCCTGGCCCATCTCCTGGACCAGCTTGGTCTCCTGACTGGGAGTCAGATACGTCCCGGGCCAGGTCGGAGCGTTCAACGGCTCGTTCTGCGGCGTGACGTAGGAGATCGGCACCCCGGCCTTGCCGTAGGCCTGTAGGTACTTGACGAAGTAGTTGGCGAGCGCCGAGTAGTCCGTGTCGAGGAGAGTTCCCCCGATCATGGAACCGGAGGTCTTCATCCAGCCCGGGGGGCTCCAAGGGGTCGACGTGACCTTGATGCCCGGGTTCAGGGCAAGTGCCTGCTTCAACTCCGGGATGACGTACGCGGCATCGTGCTTGATGGAGAAGTGTGCCAGCGTCGGATCCGTCTGCCCCGCCGGCATGTCGTCGTAGGAGTAGTTCCCGGTCGCCGTGAAGTCCGTCGCGCCCATGGGTGAGCGGACCATGCTGAGGCCGATGCCCGCGGAGGGGCTGAAGAGCTTCTGCATCAGGGCGTTGCGGCCGCTCGTCGGCAGTTTGTCGATGAGGTAGGCCGAGGAGTCGGTGAGCGCCGCCCCGAAGCCGGTGATCTTCTGGTACTCGACGCTGTCGTCGACCTTGATCGTGAGCGGGCTGGTCGCCTGCTGTGTCTGGAACGACACGGCCTTTTGCCTGGCGACCCACTGGTTGGACCCGACGTCCGTGAGCCAGACCTGCACGGAGCTGCCGTCCGCCGGCGTTGCTGCCTGTGCCGGCGGGAAGGCGGATCCGGCTGCGAGGCCCACACTCAAAGCAGTGAGCCGTAGCAGCATGCGTTTGATTCTTCGCATGCTCATCCTCCGAAGGAGCTTGTGTGCGGGGATTGTTGTGCCGACGCAGCGGCACTCGCTTCGGGCAGCCGACGACGGATGACGGTTCACCCACGGGACTGACAGCGATTGCGCGACTCGATGCGGTGTCGGCCTGCTTGATCGGCGCGACACAACGACGTCGCGACACAACGACGTTCCGGTCTCGACACGCGCTCCTGGCGGCTGACCCAGCGGCGGCAGTCACCGTCGCTCCGCTCCGTGGCGTATCCAACCCGCCGAGACCTCAGGTACTAATTCGGGTTAGCGAGCAAACCGTAGGCCCAGCATGATCCCGCGTCAAGGGGATGATTCCGGGAAGTTTTCGGCGAATTCGGGGGGCGCCTGAGGTGTGGACCCGTTCAGGATCCGGTGCGACCGCGGTCCGCCGGGGCCGCCGTGGAGTCGCGCATGACGAGGGGGCAGTGCACCAAGGTGCGGCCCGTCGGGGCAGCGGGCCGGCCGTCGGCCAGCCGCTCCGCCGCCTGCCGTCCCATCGCGTCATAGGGCAGTCGTACGGTGCTCAGGGCCGGGCGGATCTCCGCCGCGAGCTGGAACTGGTCGTCGTAGCCCATCACCGACACATCCTCCGGCACACGGATGCCCGCCTCCAGCAGGCCCAGCAGCGCGCCGACGGCCATCCGGTCGTTCCCGCACATGATCGCGGTCGGCAGGGGGCCGCGCCGCAGCAGCGTACGCACCAGGTCGTAGCCGGAGTCGGCGTGGTAGTCGCCGGAGAGCACGGTGCGCTCGCGTGGGTCGAGTCCCGCGCCGCGCAGCGCGTCGCGGAAGCCGCGGAGCCGTGCTTTGGTGGCCCACTGGCCGGGGTTGCCAGTGAGGTAGGCGATGTCGCGGTGCCCGAGGTCGAGCAGCGCCTGGGTGGCCTCCCGTCCGCCGCGTTCCTCGTCGGGCACGATCGCCGGGACGGGGTCGTGCGGCGCGAAGCAGTTCAGCAGGATGGTCGGAACCCGGGCAGCGGCGTCCGGGAGGATCACCGGCCTGGTGCCGACCGCGGCGAAGATCAAGGCGTCGACCTGCCGGTCGAGGAGGTCGGTGATCAGCTGGCGCGCCTGGCGGTTCGAACCGCCGGTGTTGACCAGGAGCAGCAGGTTGCCCTGGCGGGTACACGCTTCGTGCGCGCCCTTGATCGCGGCGGCGGCGAACTCGCCGAAGTCGACGTCGTGGCTGACGAAGCCGACGGTCGCACTGCGCCCCTGCCGCAGCCCTTGGGCGGCACGGTTGGGGCGGTAGCCGAGCTCCGCGACCGCTTGCAGGACCCGTTGTCGGGTCTCGTCGCTGATGGTCTGCCCGGACGTCCGGTTGAGCACGAAGGAGACCGTCGCGGGTGAGACGCCGGCCAGGCGTGCGACGTCCACCCGTCGCGCTCGACTCGCCGGTGGTGGGCCAGGTGCGTGGGCTGACACGCCGTAAGGCTAACCCCGCACGGCGACGGACCTGGTCCGGCGGGATACGGGTGTCCCGCACGTGCATGTCCTCCGTGCCGCCCGCCAGGCGCCGCCCCGCCTTCGAGGAGCTCCGTCCCGGCGTCGTCCTCAGCCGTGAAGGTGGCGCCGCAACGGCAAAGTGCCCTGCTCGGCGGGGCTTTGGGAACACCGCCACCCGACCCGGTGACGGAGTCTCCGATTCCCCCCTCGGTGGCGGACCAGGCCGTCGCACGCGGACATACCGGGGCCACGAGTCCGTAACGAGCCATTGACAGGAGCTGTGGCCGAAGGCACTCTCATCTCCACACGGATGGCAAAACGATTAGCCAACCGGAATCCACCAGTTTGAGCACCAGACTTAGGCAGGGGCGATGGCGCGCCGGATCGGGATCAAGGATGTGGCCGCGGCGGCAGGTGTGTCCGCCACGACCGTGTCGCACATCCTGAACGGCGTCCAGGGCAAGCGGGCCAGCGCCGAGACCCGGCAGCGCGTCCTGCGGATCGCCGAGGAACTCGGATACGCGCCGAACGGCCTGGCCCGGGGGCTGCGGCTGCAGCGGTCGCAGACCATCGGTTTCATCAGCGACGAGATCGCCACCACCCCCCACGCGGGCGGGATGGTCCTCGGAGCCCAGGAGGCGGCGGCGGCTCACGGCATGCTGCTGCTCCTGGTCAACACGGGCGGCGATGCCGAGCTCGAACGTCGCAGCATCGAGATGCTGCTCCAGCGTCAGGTCGACGGCGTGCTGTACGCGGCCATGTACCACCGGGTCGTGAGCCTGCCGGAGAGTCTGCGCAGCACGCCCACGGTCCTGCTGGACGCACGCTGCGACGACCCCGCGATCCCCTATGTGGTGCCCGACGAGGTACAGGGCGGCTACACGGCGGTGCGCGAGCTGATCGACCACGGGCACCGCCGGATCGGCATGGTCGTGCCGACCGAGGACATCCCCGCTCTGGGCCTGCGCATCGAGGGCTACCGCAAGGCGCTGGCCGATGCCGGGATTTCCTACGATCCCTCCCTGGTCGTCGCCGAGCCGACGGTGCCCACCGAGACCACCGCCGGTCACGCGGCCGCCGGCTACCGGGCGGCGCTGCGCCTGCTCGCGGCGGAGGAGCGGCCGACGGCGTTGTTCTGCTTCAACGACCGGATTTCCGCGGGCGCCTACCGGGCGGCCGCGGAGCTGGGACTGTCCGTCCCCGGCGACGTGTCGGTCGTCGGGTTCGACAACCAGGAGCTGATCTGCGAGGCACTCCACCCCGCGCTGAGCACGGTCCAGCTCCCGCACTACGAGATGGGGGCAGCGGCGGTCACGAAGTTGCTCGCACTCACCGAAACGCCGGGTCCGCCACCGCGCCCGGTCACGCAGGAAATGCTGTCTTGCCCGCTGGTGGCGCGGGCATCGGTAGCTTCGCCGCCCCGACTCTGACCCCGGGACGGCGAAGCATTCGCACTACGACAGGCGACCGTTACGACCGGTCGTCATCCCTGTCAGTACTTGGTACACACAGTGAGGGTACACGCATGTCCTCTGGCCTTTTCAAGGAGCAGTTGAGCCGTCGCGGCCTGCTGAGAGCCGGCGCCGCCTCCGCCGCGCTGGCGGGCGTGGGCGGACTGGCCTCCGCCTGCTCGTCCGGCTCCTCCTCATCCGGTTCCTCCGGTTCGAAGGTGCTGAACGTCGCCGTGTTCGCCGCCCAGACGCAGGCGGACAAGATGGCCGAGGCCGCCAAGGCGTTCGAGGCCGCCCACCCCGGCGTGAAGGTGAAGTTCACCGGCACCACGGGCACGGACTGGAACGACTTCTTCAGCAAGCTGCTCACCCAGATCGCGGCCGGCAACGCACCGGACATCGCGGCGGTGGCCACCGAGGGCCTGCAGCTGTTCGCGGCCAAGGGACTGGCCCAGCCGCTGGACGACTACGTCAAGCGCGACGCGGCCGCGCTCAAGCCCTACTTCGCCGACGTCCACCCGGCTCTCGTCGAGGCGATGATGTACCAGGGGCATCTGTACGAACTCCCGACCGACTTCAACGCCGGGAACATGTTCTACAGCACCTCCCTGTTCAGCAGCGTCGGCGTGGACCGCCCCGCCGACAACTGGACCAAGGACGACTTCTACGACATCGCCAAGAAGATCTCCGCCAAGGGCGGCAACACGGTCGGCTACGACTGGGTCGTACGGCTGTGGGGCAGCTGGACGTCCTGGATGTACGCCAACGGCGGCAACCTGCTCACCGAGAGCAAGTGGGACGGCGGCGACTGGCTGTGGAACACCTTCTACCCGAACAACCCCCTGGCGGCCGGCCGCAAGGGCGGCTGGCGCTGGGGCGACCCCACGGCCAACTCCACCCCGGTCGTCGAGGCCCTCGACTACATGGTCCAGCTGCACAAGGAGGGCCTGTCGCCCAGCCCTGACGTCGGCGGCGGCACCACACTGCAGGGCCTGTTCGCCGGCAACAAGATCGGCATGTCCGTCGGCGGCGGCTTCTGGGCGGGCGGCCTGCACAACGCCGGCATGCAGACCGGCTCGTTCGACGTGCAGTACTTCCCCAAGTGGAAGACCCAGCGCCACCTGTTCGGCACCGGCGGCTACGGCATCATGAAGTCGTCCAAGAACAAGGACCTGGCCTGGGAACTCCTGAAGACCCTGGTGACCCCCAAGAGCCTGGACCTGCTGTTCCCGGGCAATGTCACCACCTTCCCGCGCAAGTCGATGTCGACGGCCGCCCGGTACGCGACCACCGGCCCGAAGAACTGGCAGATCTTCTACGACACGCTCGACCTCGACAACACCGCTCCCATCCCGGCTCCGCCGTACTACAACGCCATGGCCATCGCGCTGAACAAGCGCACCACCCAGGCCATGTCCAGCGGCAACGCCAAGGCGGCCCTCGACGGCCTGCAGAGCGACCTCGAGACCGCGGCGAAGACGGGATGACGCGCTGATGTCGCAGCCAGTCCAGAGCCGTAGCCCCGCGTCCGCCCCGGCGGGCGCGCGGCCCGGCCGTCCCCCACAGCACCAGGCGGATCCGACGACGGCGCCGCGGCGCCGCGCTCAGGCCCGCCAAGCCCGCCGCGAAGCCCTCTTCGGATACGGGATGGTGGCGCTGTCGTTGGTGGTGGTGTTCGTCTTCACCGTGGCGCCGATCGTCGGGTCCTTCGTCCTCGCACTGTTCAAGTGGGACGCCATCACCAGCCCCCAGTTCGTCGGCCTGCAGAACTTCGACACCCTGCTGCACGACAAGGCGGTCACCCACTCGCTGCTGGTGACCTCCGGCCTCGCCGTGATGATCGTCTTGTTGCAGGTCGCCCTCGGTCTGGTCCTGGCGCTGCTGGTGGCCCAGCGCGCCTCGAAGATCGCGCAGAACCTGTTCCGTGCGGCTTTCTTCATGCCGATGCTGGCCTCGGCGGCGTCGATCTCGATCGTGATGTCGTACATCTTCGACGATCACTTCGGAGTGATCAACTACTATCTGGGCGCCCTCGACCTGCCCACGGTCCCCTGGCTGAGTTCGACCGCGGGAGCGACGGCCACCATCACGCTGGTCGCCGTGTGGCAGCAACTCGGCTTCACGTTCATCCTCTTCGTCGCCGCCCTCGGCTCCGTACCGCCGGACGTCCTGGAGGCCGCGCAGATCGACGGCGCGTCGTCCGCCCGCGTGTTCTGGCGGATCAAGCTGCCCCTGATCAGCCCCACGGTGCTGTTCGCCTGCACCGTCGGCCTGATCAACACCATGCAGCTGTTCGACCAGCCCTACGTGATGACCAAGGGCGGTCCGGGCGACGCGACCTACACCACCGTCCTGCTCGTCTACCAGACGGCCTTCCAGAACCTCCAGTTCGGCTACGCCTCCGCCGTCTCCGTACTGCTCTTCGTCGTCCTGCTGGTCATCACGGCCATACAGTTCACGGTGAGCCGGAAGTGGGTGTTCTACTCATGACCGCCGTCCTCGACCGGCCCCCCGCCGCACCGCGCAGGCGCCGGCGCCCGCGGATCACCTCGCTGCTGTCGGTCACCGTCCTGACCGTGACCGCCGTACTGGTCGTGGCGCCCCTCGTGTGGGCGCTGGCCACCTCGCTGCGCACCCCGGCCACCTCCTTCGACCAGCCCCCGCAGTGGATCCCCACCCATCCGATCTGGTCGAACTACCAGGCCGTCTTCCAGAAGGTCCCGCTGGGAACCTTCTTCCTCAACAGCACCCTGGTCACCGGGCTCATCGTGGCCGGCCAGCTGATCACCTCGACCATGAGCGGCTATGCCTTCGCCATGGTCCGCTTCCGCGGCAACAAGGCGCTGTTCGCCGTCATCCTGGCCACCATGATGGTGCCGCTCCAGACGACCATCATCCCGGTCTTCCTGATCATCAAGTACCTGGGCCTGACCGACACCAGCATGGCGCTCGTGCTGCCCGCCGTGGGCGGTGCCTTCGGCACCTTCCTGATGCGCCAGTACTTCCTGCAGATGCCGCGGGAACTCGGCGAGGCGGCACGGGTGGACGGGGCCTCGCACTTCCAGGTCTTCGCCCGCATCTACGCCCCCATGGCACGGGCGCCGATGGCCACGCTGGCGGTGCTGACGTTCTCCGCCTACTGGAACGAGTTCTTCCGCCCGCTGATCTTCCTGCAGTCCACCGACAAGTTCACCCTGCCCCTGGGCCTGGTGAGCCTGCAGGGAACCCTGGGCACCGGCAGCATCTCCATCGTGCTCGCCGGAGTGGTCATCGCCCTGATCCCCAGCGTGCTGATCTTCATCGCCGCCCAGCGGTACTTCGTCGAGGGGATCGTGGCCGGCTCCTTCCGCTGACCGCCACTCCCCGCACGCTCTCCGACACCCCGAAAGGCACGCGTGTGTCCACCGCGCCCTTTGACCGCCCTGACCCGCACCGGCCCGTCGCGCATCTGCGCCCGCCCCGCAACTGGATCAACGACCCCAACGGACTGGCCTTCCACGACGGTTACTACCACGTCTGCTACCAGTACAACCCGTACGGCACCCGCCACGAGAACATGCACTGGGGCCACTTCCGCAGCCCCGACCTGCTCAGCTGGGAGCCACTGCCCATCGCCCTCTCTCCCACCGCGGGTGGCGAGGACGCCGACGGCTGCTTCTCCGGCAACGCCGTCTCCGACGGCGACCGGCTGATCGCCTTCTACTCCGCCTACCGCGAAGACCGCTGGCACCAGCCGGTCACCGCCGCCACCTCCCGTGACGGCGGCCGCACCTTCCGCCCCCGCGGCGACCTGGTCATCCCCGAGCCCCCCGGCGGCTGCACCATGTACCGCGACCCGTACGTCTGGCGGGACGGCACGCGCTGGCGGATGCTCGTCGGCGCCGCACTCGCCGACGGCCGCGGCGCGGCCCTGCTCTACGAATCCCCCGACCTGGAGACCTGGACCTACCAAGGCCCCTTCTGCACCGGCACATCGCGGCCCCTCGGCTCCGACGACCGGTACACAGGCGAGGGTTGGGAGTGCCCCCAGTACCTCCCGGCGGCCGACGGCTCCGGGCGCGGTGCCCTCATCTACAGCGCATGGGACCCGCATGACGGTCCCAGATGTTCGGTGGCCCTGGTCGGCCACGAGGCCGGCGGGGTCTTCGAAGCCGACGCCGCACCGGTCCTCCTCGACCACGGCCCGGACTGCTACGCGCCCGCGCTGCTGCGCGCACCCGGAGGCAGATGGCTGCTGTGGGGGTGGTCCTGGGAAGCCCGCGAGGAAGACTGGGCCGCCCAGGACGGCTGGGCCGGAACACTCACCCTCCCCCGCGAGATCTCCCTCACGCAGGACGGCTCACTGCACCAACGGCCCGCCGCCGAACTGCTGGCTCTGCGCGGCGACCACACCGTCCACGCGCAGGGACGGGCCGCCGGGGCCGATCCGGTGGAACTGGGCGAAGTCGGCCGCAGCTTCGACCTCACGGCACGCCTGGAGACCTCCGGCGAGGCAGGCCTCCGGCTGATCACCGCCACCGACGGCTCCGAGTACCTCGACATCCGCCTCGCCCCCGCCACAGGTCACCTGGTCGTCGACCGGGACCGTGCCTCCCGGGACGCCCGCGCCCTCGGCGGTTCCTACCGGATGCCCTGCCCCGCCGGCCGGCCGGTCGACCTGCGCGTGGTCGTCGACCACTCCATCGCCGAGATCTTCCTGGCCTCCACCGGCCAGGTGCTCACCCTGCGCTTCTACCCGACCGGGCAGGGCCCGTGGCGCCTGCAGGCCCGCAGCGCGCCCGGGGAGAGTCTCGGTTACGCCGTCGACGCATGGGAGCTGCTGCCCCTCGTGATCAAGGATCCGAGCAGCGACGCCGAACAGCTGGAAAGGCGGTCCGCATGACGGCGGTCATCGCCGGGGAGGCCCTGGTCGACGTGGTGTGGCCCGCAGCCAGCACGCGCGCTCAGCCTCCGAGTCGAGAAGAGATCGACGCCACGCTGGTGAGCAGCCCGGGATCCGTCTGACAGGTCTCCCGGCGAACAGGCGTCCCGCCCACCTCCTGACGGCCGGCGGGACGAGCGACCCGCGGGCAAACGGGCTCGGCCCCAGCCCGCGGGTCGCTTCAACCGAGCCGCGCGGACGGCCGACCCGAGCCTCGTCAGCGCTGCCGCCAGCTCGATGGGGTCCCGGAAAGCGGCTGCGTCGGGACGGGCAGCCTCGACCGTGCCAGTGATGATCCCTTACTGCCTGATTCCTTTGCCGTCGCAGGAGCGGCACTCCCTCCGTCCGTGGCACTTGCTGCAGCTACGGTTTCCGAAGCACCGCGAGCAGCTCGTCGTCCCCTCGCCGGCGCAGGCAGTGCAGGACAACAGCCAGTTGTCGAAGGGGTCCGGGTTGCCGTTGCAGAGTCCGCAGGCAGTCTCGCCGCGACCGTGGCATTCCTGACAAGCCCCGCTGCCTCGGCACTCGGGGCAACGGCAGCGCGACCTGGCCGGTACCGACCCCGACACCCACCACCCGGAGGTGGGTGACCTCACCCTCGGTCATCAGGCCATGCAACTGGAGGGCACGCCCGGCCACCGTGAGCTCATGTTCTTCGCCGAACCGGGCACCCCTGATCACGACGCGATCGTCCTCCTAGACCTGCTCGGGCAGCAGCGAGCCGCCCAAGGTGCGGCGGCCGGCCCCGCACCTGCCCTCTGACCTGCGCCGCAGCCGCGTGGGGTGCCCTGTCACACCACGGATCGGCACTCCACGCCACGGCAGGGCCTGCCACTGGGAGGCCGAGACGGCGAGGCTGCTGCGTACCGGCACCACCCGTCAGCAGCCGTCCGTCGACCTCCCCGACGCAGACGTACAGACGTACAGGTGACGGGAATCGGACCGGGGCGTGGGTGCGTGCGCGCCTGGGACACCCCACGCTCCGTCGGCCGCACCACGCACGACAGAGAATCTGGAACGAAAAGGACCTGAAAATGGACCGAGTGACCTTCATCAACAAGGGCAACACGGTGGTCGGCAACCTGTTCAAGCCCGCCGGCTTCGAGCAGGGCACGAAGTACCCCGCGATCGTGGTGACCCACCCGTTCGGCGCCGTCAAGGAACAGGTCCCCACCACGTACGCGAAGCTGCTGGCCGAACAGGGCTTCGTCACCCTGGTCTTCGACGCCTCGTACCAGGGCGAGAGCGGCGGCGAGCCGCACTTCTCGGAGTTCCCCTCGGCGCGGGTCGAGGACATCCGCTGCGCGGTGGACTTCCTGAGCAACCACCCCGACGTGGACCCGGACCGCATCGGCGCCCTCGGTATCTGTGCGGGCGGCGGCTACACGGTCAACGTGTCGCAGACCGAGCTGCGGATCAAGGCCGTCGCGGGCGTGAGCACCTTCAACATCGGCTCCGCGCGCCGCGACGGCGTCGGCCCCCTGGGCAAGCAGTCGGAGGAGTACCGCACCGACCTGCTCAAGCGGTCGGGCCAGGCTCGTACGCGCGAGGCGGCCGGCGGGGAGGTGGAGATGTTCTCCCTGATCGCGGACAACCCCCGGTTCGACATGAACGACCTGTCGACGATCCCGATGATGTACCAGGAGGGCTACAAGTACTACTCGGAGATCGACCCGAACCCGCGCTTCATGGGCACGTTCGCCCTCTCCAGCCTCAGCCAGCAGATGGCGTTCTTCCCGTTCGAAGGCATCGAGTTGATCTCCCCGCGCCCGCTGTTGCTGATCGCCGGCTCCGAGGCCGACACGCTCTACATGAGCCAGGACGCCATCGGGCGGGCGAAGGAGCCCAAGGAACTCGTCGTCGTCGACGGCGCCAGCCACATCGACCTGTACTGGAACCCCAAGTACGTCCCGCAGGTCGCCGACAAGCTCACCGAGTTCTTCGGGAAGCACCTGTGACCGGTTGCCAGGGACACCGGCCGACCGTCTGAAGCAGCCGACGGGAATCCGACTGAGGGAGTGGGGCGGACGCCCCGCTCCCTCAGTCGTTGACCGGGCACCCCGGACACGGATTCAGCACGCGCACAGCGTCCTCGTCAGGGTCACTTTGTGGGTGCTGGGGTCGGTGCGTGCCGCGGGAAGGGTGTTCGGCGCCTGGCCATGCTCAACCCAGTTCACGACCGCCACCGGCGGATCGCTGGGCGCGGGCCCGGCTCCGCCGGCGCAGTGTTCGGCGCCCGGGGTTCTTCGTCATGTCGATCACCGTGCCGAAGGTGGCCGAACGCGGCCCGTGGGCGTGGCTGTTCGGCGCGAGCTATCTCCTCGTGGTCCTCATCCACCTGGTCGGGTTCATCGGGACATCGGGGCATCGGGGCATCCTGCGCGTCGGGCCGCTGAACGTGGTCATGGCCCTCGTAGTCGTGGCCGCCGGTCTGGTGCCGCCGGACGTGCGGCCCTGGCTGTGGCTGCTGGCCTTTGCCATGGTGGTGGCGACGCCCATCGTCACCGGGGTCGGCGAGTTCACCGTGGGGGTCGGGCACTTCGTGGAGCGGCACGGACTCGCGGTGATCATCGTGCTCGGCGAGTCGATCGCCGAGGTCGGTGCCGTGGCCTCGGAAGAGAGCGAGGTGACCACGGTGATCACGGGCGCGCTCCTCGTCCTGGCGCTGAGCGCGGCGATGTGGTGGCTCTACTTCGGCCGCGAGGAACGCGAGAGCGAGGCGCGGCTGGAACGGGTCCCGGCGGACCGGCGGCCCCGGGTCGCCGTGTACTCCTTCGGGTACTCCTACTTCGTGATCGTCTTCGGCATCGCGGTCGCGGCGGTCGGGATGGAGAAGTCCATCGACGCGTTCCACCACGCGTCGCACGGCGTCCCGGCCCTGCTCCTGCCGCTCGGCATCTCCCTGTATCTGGCCGGACTCGCCTGTTTCCACCACACGCTCGCCGGTGCCTGGCCACTCGCCCGTCTGGGGGCCGCACTCGCCGTCGCCGCCCTGGCCGCTCCCGCCGCACTGCACGTCAGCGGGGCGGCGGCACTCGTGTCCGCCCTCCTGGTGCTGCTCGCGCTGATCCTGTGGGAGGGCCACCACTGGGACCGGGAGGTGTGAGCGCGGCGGGGCGCACGCCGATGCCGCGCAGGCGGTGTCGCGCGGACCGGAACACTCATCCCTCCTGCCCCGGTGGAACGCTCATCCCTCCTGCCCCGGTGCACGGTGCTCGGGTGAAGAAGAGGATGCCTCGTCCGGTGTGGTCGTCGGCCGTGCCCCCTGGGGTGGCTGGGTGTCGCGCGCGGCAGGTTTGTGCGCGGTCAGGTCCAGGAGGACGAGCGCGTCATGGGCGGGGGTCCCGGGCTCGGCGTGGTAGGTGACCAGTCGATGCCCGGGGGTGCCCTCCAGCTGCATTCCCTGGTAGCCGAGAGTGAAGGTCCCGACGTCGGGGTGGTGGTAGGTCTTGCGGCCGAACGCGTGCGCCTTGACCTCGTAGCGTTCCCACAGGCGGGCGAAGTCCGGGCTCTTGAGCAGGAGTTCACCGACGAGCGCGGCCAGGTCGGGCGCGTCGGGGTCGGTACCGGCCAGAGCGCGCAGCCGGGCGACGCAGCCGCGCAGGGTGTGCTCCCAGTCGTCGAAGAGCTCGCGGGCGGCGGGGTGGAGGAAGGCGTAGCGGGCGAGGTTGCGCTGTTTGACCGGCCAGTCCTCGATGCCCGCGAACAACGCCAGGCCGGCGGGGTTCCAGGCCAGTAGGTCATTGGTGCGGCTGGCGACATAGGCGGGGCCCGGACGAAGGCTCTCCAGCAGCAGCGTGACAGCGGGCCGCACGGTCCTGCTGGGTGCGACGGGAGGTTCGGGCGCTGTCCGGGCGGCACGGACGGCCAGGTTGCGCAGGTGCTCGTGTTCGTCCTCCGTCAGCAGGAGGACGCGGGCGAGTGCGTCGACGACCGACGGGCTGGGGCGGGTCTCCTTGCCGCGCTCCAGACGGGCGTAGTAGTCGATGCTGACCCCGGCCAGGGTGGCCAGCTCCTCGCGGCGCAGCCCTGGTGTGCGGCGCAGCCCGGCGCCGGGGGACAGTCCCGCCTCGGCGGGGGTCACCTGGGCCCGGCGGGCCCTGAGGTAACGCCCCAGCTCGGTGCCACCACCGGCAGGCTGCTGCTCACGTGTCATACCGTCCAGTCTGCCGGGCCTGTGACCTGCGCGGCAGGCGTGTGGGGTGCCCTGTCACAGCACGGAACGTCACTGCCCGGCACAACGCGTCCTGCCACGCGACGCAGCGGGCGGGCAGGCTGGGCCGTGTCGCGGATCGAAGCTCTGTGGCTCACGGCCTACGCCGGTCCATACCCGTACGTGAGCACCGGCACCGGAGCACGGAGGTATCCGCGAGCGTCCCGTCAACGAAGGAATCGGCAACCGTGAAGCACATCAAACTAGGTGATCTGGACGTGTCCCGCATCGGCCTGGGCGCGATGGGGATGAGTGGCGTTTACACCGGCCACGGCACGGACGACGCCGAGTCCCTCCGCACCATCCACCGCGCCCTCGATCTGGGTGTCACCCTCATCGACACCGCCGAGATCTACGGGCCCTTCATCAACGAGGAACTCGTCGGCCGGGCCGTCCGGGGCCGCCGGGACCAGATCGTGCTGGCGACGAAGTTCGGCCTGGTCTCGCACACAGGCGACGGCGACGGCGTGCCGGGCGTGGCCGACAGCAGTCCGGCGACCATACGCGCCGCGGTCGAGGGCTCCCTCAGGCGACTCGGCACCGACCACATCGACCTGTACTACCAGCACCGCGTCGACCCGAACACACCGATCGAGGACACCGTGGGCGCCCTCGCCGAGCTGGTCGCCGAAGGCAAGATCCGCCACATCGGACTGTCCGAGGCCGGCCCTGCCACGATCCGCCGCGCCCACGCCGTCCATCCCGTCGCCGCCCTGCAGACGGAGTACTCCCTGTGGACGCGGGACATCGAAGCGGAGATCCTGCCCCTGCTGCGGGACCTCGGCATCGGCCTCGTCCCGTGGGCGCCGATCGGCCGCGGCTTCCTGACCGGCAAGATCCGCTCCACCGACCAGTTCGACGCCACCGACCGGCGCCTGACCAACCCGCGTTTCACCGAGGAGAACTTCCGGCGCAACCTGGCCCTCGTCGACGAGGTCGAGGCGGTGGCCGTGGAGGCGGGCGCCACACCGGCGCAGGTGGCCCTGGCCTGGCTGCTGGCGCAGGGCGCCGGCATCGCCCCCATACCCGGCACCAAGCGGGTCTCCCGTGTCGAGGAGAACACCGCCGCCGACCAGGTGGAGCTGACCGCCGGGCAACTCGACAAGCTCAACCGCCTCACCCCGGCCGCGGGCGACCGCCTCGAAGCGGAGATGAGCCGGCTGATCAACCTCTGACCCCTCCCCCCACCGACACGGGCGACCCCCACGATACGAGGAGCTCACCCCATGGCAGACGAGCCGACCCCCGCCCAGAAGGCACTCGGCGCCTTCGCACCGAAGCTGGTCGAGCTGACCGACGAGGTGCTGTTCGGGGACGTCTGGGAGCGTCCCGGCCTGTCGCCCCGCGACCGCAGCCTGATCACCGTGACCACCCTGGCGGCCCTGTACCGCCCGGAGCAGCTGGGCAACCACCTGCGCCGGGCCCTGGAGAACGGACTCGCCAAGGACGAACTGGTCGAGGCCATCACCCACCTGGCGTTCTATGCCGGATGGCCCAGCGCGATGAGCGCGATCACCCAGCTCAAGGACATCGTCGAAAACCAGGACAACGGCTAGCGGGAGGCCGAGCAACAGCCATGCGTACCACCACACCGGGCCCCGGCGGACCCGAGCTCGGCGTCCTGGGCCTGGGCTGCGTGGGCATGCCCCATGCCCACGACACGAAAACCCCACGTGACGACGCCACCTCCGTCGAGGTGATCCTCCCCCAGTCTCGGCTTCGGCATGACCCTGATCGACACGGCGGACGTGTACGGACCGCTCACCGACGAGGAACTGGTCGGCCGGGCGCTCAAGGACCGCCGCGACCGGGCAGTGCTGGCCACCAAGGTCGGCCTGCTCTCCCGGGACTCCAAGGGCAGGCCTGTCCGCGGCCCCAACGGCCGCCCCGAACACGTACGGCTCTCGATCGACGAGAGCCTGGCGCGGCTCGGCACCGACCACGTCGCCCCCTGCCGTACTGCCGGAAGCAGGGCATCGCCCACCCCGGAGGGCGGCCGTGACTGAGCGGCCCCCATTCCGTCAACTCCCCATCAATTCAAGCAGGATCGGAAAGTTCCTATGCGAGCGACAGTGATGTACGGCGCCGGCGACGTCCGTGTGGAGGACGTCCCCGACCCGAAGATCCAGAACCCCACCGACGCGATCGTCCGGGTGGTACTCGCCTGTGTCTGCGGCAGCGACCTGTGGCCCTACGCCTCCATGCCGGCCTCGGAAGAGGGCCGGCGCATGGGGCACGAGTTCCTCGGCATCGTCGAGGAGACCGGCTCCGAGGTGTCCGGGGTGAAGGCCGGTGACCTGGTGGTCGCGCCCTTCCTGTGGGCGGACAACACCTGCGTCTTCTGCAAGGAAGGTCTGCATGTCGTCTGTCCGCACGGCGGCCAGTGGGGCCCGAACGGCGTCGACGGCGGCCAGGGCGAGGCGGTCCGCGTCCCGCAGGCCCAGGGCACCCTGGTCAAGCTGCCGGTGGCCGAGGACTCCGCCCTCCTGCCCTCCCTGCTGTCCCTGTCCGACGTGCTGTGCACCGGCCACCACAGCGCGGTCAAGGCCGGCGTCAACGAGCGCACCACCGTCACCGTGATCGGTGACGGCGCGGTCGGCCTGTCCGCCGTACTGGCCGCCAAGCGGCTCGGTGCCGAGCGGATCATCCTGATGGGCCGGCACAAGGACCGCACCGACCTGGGCGTCGAGTTCGGGGCCACCGAGGTCGTTGCCGAGCGCGGCGAGGAAGGCATCGCCCGCGTGCGGGAGCTGACCGGCGGCATGGGCACCCATGCCGTACTGGAGTGCGTCGGCGCCCTGTCCGCCCTTGAGATGGGCCTCGGTGTGGTCCGCCCCGGCGGCGCGATCAGCCGGGTCGGCGTACCGCAGTACGGCGAGATCCCCTTCGGCTTCATGGACTTCGCGAAGAACGTCACCCTCACCGGAGGTGTGGCCCCGGCCCGCGCCTACATGGAGGAGCTGCTGCCCGACATCCTGGAGGGGAAGATCGAGCCGGGCCGGGTCTTCGACCGCACCGTGGGCCTGGACGACACCCCGGACGCCTACCGCGCGATGGCCGACCGCGAGGCGCTGAAGGTTCTCGTCAAGCCCTGACGGGCGCGGGCGTCAGTCCTGTTTCTCCTCGACGGGCTCGGTGGCGGGCTCGGTGGCCGCCCCGTCGAGGAGAAGCAGTTTCTCGTGATCAGGGGTGCCGGGTTCGGCGAAGAACACGACGAGACGGTGGCCCGGGGTGCCGTCGAGCCGCATGGACTGGTAGCCGAGGGTGAGGTCGCCGACCTCCGGGTGGTGGAAGGTCTTGTCGCCGCGCGGGTGCGGCTCTACGTCGTAGTCCGTCCAGCGACGCACGAACTCCGGGCTCTCCAGGGTGAGTTCGTCAATGAGCTCGGCCAGGCCGGGGGTGTCCGGTTCGGTACCGGCCAGGGCGCGGATACGGCCGACACAGGTGCGGACCTGCTCGTCCCAGTCGGCGAACAGCTTCGCCGCATGAGGATCGAGGAAGAGGTAGCGCAGAGCGTTGAGCCTCTCGGCCGGCCAGTCCTCCGAGCCCGCGAACAGCCGGACCGAGCCGCGATTGCCGACGAGGATGTCCATCGTGCGGCTGATCACATACGCGGGGTGGGGGCGCAGGCTCTCCAGCATCAGCTCGATGTCGGGCCGCACGGTCCGTTCGGATACGGCCGACGGCTCCGGCGCGGACCTCCTGTCCCCACGCTCGGCGAGATCGCGCAGATGTCCGTGCTCGTGCGCGTCCAGCCGGAGAGCACGAGCGAGGGCGTCGACGACGGCCGGACTGGGGTTGGTCTCCTGACCCCGCTCCAGGCGCGCGTAGTAGTCGATGCTGATCCCGGCGAGCGTGGCCAGCTCCTCACGCCGCAGCCCCGGCGTACGCCGCAGCCCGGCGCCCGTGGCAAGGCCGACGTCCTCGGGCGTCACCCGGCTCCGGCGGGTGCGAAGGAAGATCCCCAGCCCGCTGCCGTCGGCGTTCTGCTGCTCGCGTGCCATGTGGTCCAGTATGCAGCTGGAGTCATTGCCCGATCTGCCGTCCGATCTGCCCTCGAGAGCCGTCCGACAGGCGGTGGGCGATCGAAGGTGGCGCAGCAGCGCGTCGTGGGCGGCCGGCGACGGCCCGGCCCGGCCAGTGATCACGTCGGCCACCGCGGCCCTGGCGCTCCAGCACTCCGGGAACGTGCTCCGGCTCCGCTTGGGCCTGTATCGAATGCGCTGTTCACGGCCACGCATGGGTGGTCGCTACGCGGACGGTCGCCTCATGGCGGACCACCGGCCTCGTCGTACCTCGTGGCCTCGACCCGGAGCCTCGTAACGCAACGCATCGAGAAGTCCCTGGGCCGTTTTCCGGGCCGTTTGCCCGTCGCTCCGGCCGGCTTCAGTGGCAGCTCTGTGATCCAGGGGAGCCCGGATCACAGCCGCCTGCTGTCACGCCGCACCAATTCACCTACTTGGCCTTGACCGGCGTCGACGACCTGGGCACGGAGCGACTACTTCCGTTTCCCTGCGTCCCGCCAGCGTCCCGAATCCGGAGGTCAGCCTGTCACGGGAGCCACGTATGGCGGGTTCACCGTCTGCGGACTCGAACCCACGGCCGACGGATCATGGGTCCTGTGTGGTGGTTGTCGATGCGTTCCTGTCCTTGCGGCCCCTCAATGGCCCCTGGGGGTCTATGAGTCGGACGCCTGCCACAGCAGCCGCCGCGTCCGCCCAGTTCAGCCAAGGGGATGGAACCTACGCACAGCGGATTTCCCTTCCACCGCGCAGAGATTCCGCGGGCCACGACAGCTACGCCGCTGTGTTGCGATCACGCTGCGCAGCAGCGGAACGACTCCTGTAGAAACGCGCACAGCCAGTCGTCATCGGCGCGTGGACCGGCAAAGCGGTAAGCGGCGCGGTCAGGCGATCCCGGTGCCGCGCAGCAACAGCAACGCCACATCCACCGCCGCGACGGCGACCGCCGCCCCGAACGCCGCCCGCTCCCAGCGGCGACCCAGCACCGTCCCCGCCACCGCCACCAGGCCGGCCGCGACGAGCGCCGCCACTCCCCACCCGCCGGGTGGCCCGACGGGCCCCAGCGCCAGCACCGCGGACGCGGCCACCAGCGGCACCGGCAGCAGCAGCCGCGCGCCGTCCGGGCCCAGCCGGTGCGGCCATCCCCGTACGCCCGTCGCCAGATCCCCGCGGATGTCCGGCAGCACGTCACCCAGATGCGCGCCGACTCCCAGCAGCGCCCCGGCGGTGACGACCCACCAGGCCGGCCACGGCTGCCCCGGCAGCCCCAGCGCCACGAACGCCGGAAGCGCGGCGAAACCCACCGCGTACGGTGCCCAGGACCATGCCGTCGCCTTGAGCCGCAGGTCGTACGCCCACGCCGCCGCCACCCCGGTCAGGTGGACGGCGCCCGCCCAGAGGCCACAGGCGAACGAGAGCGGCACGCACAGCGCCAGCGCGGCGTAGGCGGCCACCCACACCTCCGTCACACCGACCGTGCCGTCGACGACGGGTTTGCCGCGGCGGCCGACGGCGATGTCCCGGCGCGCGTCGAACGCGTCGTTGCACCAGCCGACGGACAACTGCCCGGTGAGGACGGCCGCGGCGGTCAGGACACACCGCGCGGCGCCCTGGCCGGCGGTGACGGCGAGCGCGGTCATCAGGGCGGTGACCGCCACGACAGGTCCGGGGTGGCACGACCCGGCCAGGCCACCGACCCGGCCGGCCCAACTCGCCTCGGGGCCGCCGGTCGTCGAGTGCTCGGGAGTGCCCACCCGGCCGATCGTAGGCGCCCGGGCCCGTCCGGCCGACCCGCGTGCTCTCCGGGGCGGACGGCCGGACGGGCGATTCCTGGTGTCGAGGCCCCGGTTCGGGGAACATGTCGTGAGCAACTCAGCCGAGTTGGTAACCGGACGGGAACCACATGACGAGGATTGCCGCGGTTCGAGGTGCTCTCGCACCGCACCGTCGCACCCAGCCCGAGATCACCGACATGGTGGCCCGCACCTGCCTGCCGGAGGGCACCGACCGCCGGGTCCTGGACCGGCTGCACCGCAGCGCGATGGTCCGCTCGCGCCATATGACGCTGCCACTCGAACGGTACGGAGAACTCGACGGGTTCGGCGCCGCCAACGACGTCTACATCGCCGCCGCCACCGACCTGGGCGCCAAGGTCGTCCGAGACGCACTGCACGCGGCCGGTCTGTCCGCGGCCGACGTGGACCTGCTGATCTTCACCTCCGTCACCGGTGTCGCCGTCCCCTCGATCGACGCCCGTCTGGTCGGCCGTCTCGGACTACGGCCGGACGTCAAACGGCTCCCCCTCTTCGGGCTGGGCTGTGCCGGCGGCGCCGCCGGCCTGGCCCGTATGCACGACTACCTGCTGGGCCGGCCCGACCAGGTGGCGGTGCTACTCTCGGTCGAACTGTGCTCGCTCACCTTCCAGCGCGACGACGCCTCCCTGGCCAACCTGGTCGCCACCGGGCTCTTCGGCGACGGCGCCGCCGCGGTCGTCGCCTGCGGCGCGAACCGTCCGGGCCGCCCGGACGAGACCGCCGGCCCGACGATCGTGGACACCCGCAGCCGCCTCTATCCGGACACCGGGCGCGTCATGGGCTGGGACATCAAGGGCACCGGCTTCCGGATCGTCCTCGACCCGCGGGTGCCCGATGTCGTACGCCGTTACCTCGGCGACGACGTCGAGGGGTTCCTGGGCGACCACGGGATCAAGCCGAAGGACGTGACCGCCTGGGTGTGCCACCCCGGCGGCCCCAAGGTCCTCCAGGCCGTGTCCGAGGCCCTCGTCCTGCCCGATGGCGCACTCGATGTGACCTGGCGTCACCTGGCCGACGTCGGCAACCTGTCCTCGTCGTCCGTGCTCCACGTACTGCGCGACACCCTGGCCGAACGCCGCCCGCCACCGGGCACCCCGGGCGTGCTGCTGGCCATGGGGCCCGGCTTCGCCTGCGAACTCGTGCTACTGCGCTGGTAGTTCAGCCCCCTGAAGACACGAAGGGCACCAAGGACTCGAGGAAACATGATCTGGTACGGACTGCTGGTGGCCGCCGTCGCCGCCGAGCGCGTCGCCGAACTCGTCGTCGCCCGCCGCAACGAACGGTGGAGCGCCGCCCGCGGCGCGACGGTGACCGGGCAGGGCCACTACCCGGCGATGGTCGCGCTTCACACCGGCCTGCTGGTCGCCTGCCCGGCCGAGGTGTGGCTGGCCGACCGGCCCTTCGTACCCGCCCTGGCCTGGCCGATGCTGGCCGTGCTGGTGGCTGCCCAGGCACTGCGGTGGTGGTGCATCCACACTCTTGGCCCCCGCTGGAACACCCGGGTGATCGTCGTACCCGGCCTGCCGCTGGTGACGGGCGGCCCCTACCGGTGGCGGTGGCTGCGGCATCCGAACTACGTGGCCGTCGTCGTCGAGGGCGTTGCCCTGCCGCTCGTCCACACCGCCTGGATCACCGCGGCCGTCTTCACGGTGCTCAATGCCGCTCTGCTCACCGTGCGCATCCGCTGCGAGAACCGGGCGCTGGCCGCCGCGGCCATGCCGGCGTCGGCATGATCGACGTACTGGTGGCCGGCGGCGGACCCGCCGGACTGGCCGCCGCCATCCACGCCGCGCTCGCCGGTCTGGAGGCCGTCGTCGTCGAACCCCGGACCTCGCCCGTGGACAAGGCCTGCGGAGAAGGAGTCATGCCCGGCGGTGTCGCCGCGCTGCGAGCACTGGGCGTCGAGGTCACCGGCCGCGAACTGCGTGGCATCCGCTACGTGGACGGCACCACCCGCGCCGAAGCGACCTTCCGCGGCGGCAACGGGCTGGGAATCCGCCGTACGGAGCTGCACTCCGCACTGCACCGGCGCGCGCTAGGTCTCGGCGTGCGCATGCTGCCGGGCAAGGTCGGCGAGGTGCGCCAGAGCGCGGACACGGTCACCGTCGCCGGAACCACGGCCCGTTGGCTGATCGCCGCCGACGGCCTGCACTCCCCCCTGCGCCGCAGCCTGGGTCTGGAACTGCCGGGTCACCCCCACGGCCGCTACGGACTGCGCCGCCACTACCGCGTCGAACCGTGGACAGACTTCGTCGAGGTCCACTGGTCCCGGCACGGCGAGGCCTATGTGACACCGGTCGACGACGCCCTGGTGGGCGTCGCAGTCCTCAGCCGCCACCGGCGCGGTTACGACGCACACCTGGCGGACTTCCCGACCCTCACCGCATCCCTGTGCGGCCCGACCGCAACGGGGGTACGCGGCGCCGGACCACTGCGGCAGCGGGTGCGGCGCAGAACCGCCGGCCGTGTCCTGCTCGTCGGCGACGCCGCGGGCTACCTGGATGCCCTCACCGGCGAGGGCATCGCCCTCGCACTGGCAACGGCCGGGGCAGCCGTCCGCTGCCTGGCCGCGGACCGTCCGGACGCATACGAGCGTGCCTGGTCCCGGCTGACCCGACGCCACCGACTGCTGACGGGAGCCCTGCTGACCGCGAGCCGCCACCCCGGCACCGCCCGCCTCATCGTCCCCGCAGCATCCCGGATGCCCCCGCTGTTCTCAGCCGCAGTCCACGCACTGCAGTAGTGACCCGCCCCTACCCCTGCGGAAAGCGCCAGGGGATGGCGCGGCGTTGCCGATGGCGACGGGACTTTCGCCGAGGCCAAGCCCGCGGGCTTCCGCGCCGGTTATCGCGACCACGTCCCCTATCTGATGGTGAGTCAGGCAGCTGCGGGATCCGGGCCGACTGATGGTGTGCGCGACCTGGATCTTCGCATTGATCGCGGCTACGCCACAGAGTGGGACACGACCGGCATCATGTCGAGGCGTCGCCCGGGTACGGGGAACGGACGGCTTCCGGCCGTCCGCCGGACCCGGCGGGCACACTGCCGAACGCCAGGGCATCGACATGGAGCAGGCGTTCACCGCGCTGCGTGGTTGCGCCCGCGCGCACAACCGGCGCCTGGCCGACGTGGCCCGCGCCTTCATCGACGACTCCGAAGCCCTCCCCGGTCCGGGGTCCTGACCCACTCCGCGCCGCGGTCGGCGCGCCACCGACCGCGGCCCCTGCACCGGGTTCGCGGTCCGTACGGCCGCCGCCGCACTGCGGCGGCGGCCGTACGTGGCGCGAGGAGGGGAGGCCCCCCTCCACCGTGTCCTCGCGCGCTGTCCTCCGCGGCGGCGGGACTGGTGGGAACACCCCGTCTGGAAATGCCGGGAGGACGGAGGCCGGAGCCGCGCACTGCGGCGATGCGGCTCCGGCCGGGCCTGGTTTCCGACTCGGGGGCTGGGAGCCTGGGTGGGGAGACTTGCTGGTACCTGACGCGGTCGCAGTCCCGTCTTCCCTGCGCGGAGCCTAGAGCAGATACAGGCGAAGCGGAACAGGGCCGTTCGCAGACGCCGCCCGTGCTCTCCGCGAGAGTTGGCAGGCCCCGGACACCACAGCGCAGACCGAGGAACAGGATGCGCACGGGATTCGGCCATGGTGCGATGGACGGGCGCGGAATTCGTGCGCCTTGCTTCCGAGGTCACTCCGCGTGCGCCGGGCGGGATCGCCCCTGTCGCCCGGCGTGAGTGGAAGGAGGGGCGGGTGGGGTGGCGGAATCTAATTCCGTGTCCGCCACGGGCCGTGTCGTTGTGGTTCTCTGGCGGGACACCGGCTGCGGCCCGCCACCCGGGGGCCGACGTACGTGACCGAGGCGATCCCGCGTACATGATGCGGGGATGCGCCCGACGAGCCGACGTGTCCACGCGCCCTGCCCCCGCGTGCCCTGTGGTGAGAGAAGGGTTACCCCATGGTGGTTCTGCGCGCGTCGATCCCGGCGATGCCGTCGGCCGCTTCCGGTACGACGGCCGCCTTCTTGGCTGCTCTCGTCGGTCTCGCCGACAGGCTCGCCGAGTGGAGCGGCGGCCGTGTGCCGACGGCGGCGGGCCGGATCACCAGTGCCCTCGTGAGCCCTCTTGCGAGTCCCCTCGCTCCGGACGACTACCTGGGCCTGATCGACCCGCTGCTGTCCGCCCGCCATCCCGCGGGTCGGGTGATCGCCGTGCGGCCGGAGTGCGCCGGGGCGGCCACGCGGAGATCCGTCCCGGGCGCGGCTGGGCGGCACACCGGCCCGGACAGTACCGGCCGGTGGGGGTGGAGATCGACGGCGTACGGCACTGGCGTACGTACTCGATCACCTCACCCCCCGAAGCGCCGGGCCGGACACTGACCATCACGGTCAAGGAGCAACCTGGCGGCCGGGTCTCCTCGCATCTCGTGCACCGGACCCGTCCCGGCACCGTGCTCCGACTCAACCCCGCGCAGGGCGAGTTCACGCTGCCGGAGGATCCACTGCCGCCGCGGATGCTGATGGTGACGGCGGGCAGCGGCATCACCCCGGTGGCGGGGATGCTGCGCACCCTCGCGCGCCGCGGCTTCTCCGGGCCCGCCCCCAACGTCGTACTCCTGCACAGCGCACCCGGCCCGGACGAGTTCCTCTTCCGAGGCGAACTGGCCGAGCTGCAGGCCGGTTGCCCTGGCTGGGCGTCCATGTGCGGTACACCCGTACCGCGGGCCGGCTGGTCCCCGAGCACATGGGCGGGGCACGGACGCGGACGCGTCGGCACACCAACGTCGTCGGCCTCGACCGGGACCTCGGCTACACGATCCTGCGCATGAGCCCGGACCAGCCCTGGCATCCGGTCCACCTCCTCCAGCCGCTGTACACCGCGCTGCTCGCCCCCGTCTTCGAGTGGGGCATCGCCCTCTACGACCTGGAGGCGGATGCCGTCCCGTCCGGCCGCAAGAGCGTGCGGGCCCTCCTCGGCGACCTGGCCGGCCTGGCCCGCAAGGCCGTGCGCCAGGCGGCCAAGGACTACGTCCTCTTTCCCCTGCTCGCGGGCCCGTCCGCGCTGCCCTGCCTGGCCGGCACCGTCACCGCGAACGGGCTTCGCAACATCTGGGCGCACACCGTGATCTTCTGCGGCCACTTCCCGGGCGACGTCCAGACCTTCTCGTACGAGGAGGAACAGCTGGAGGGCGAGACGCGCGGTCAGTGGTACCTGCGTCAGATCCAGGGCTCGGCGAACATCGAGGGCGGTTCCCTCCTCCATGTGCTCACCGGCAACCTGAGCCACCAGATCGAGCACCATGTCTTCCCCGACCTGCCCAGCAACCGCTACGCCGAACTCGCGACAAGGGTGCGTGAGATCTGCGCTCGGCACGGGATCACGTACGTGAGCGGGCCGCTGTGGCGCCAGTACGCGTCCATGTGGGGCCGCGTCCTGCGTCACTCGATGCCGGACGGTTCCCGGCGCCGCCGGGCTTGGAACGGCTGACGGGCGCGGGCACAGAGGCGGAGAAGCGCGAGCCGCATCACCGCAGTACCCTGGATCGTGGGTTGGCTCACTCTCACGTGCAGCCGCCCGGAAGGGCGACTCCGGCGTGGTTGCGCCGGAGTCGTTGGCACAGTCGCACTGCCGGTTCCGGCCAGGCCACGACCTTCCAAAGGGCGAGGCCCGCATCGACCGGTGTCCCGCCCGGGCGGGACAGCGCATGATCCAGGCAGCCGACATCCGCGAGTGGCGCACCCATGACGTCGTCGACCCGAAGGGGCACACGATCGGCAGCCCCGGACCCTTCCCACACCGTGCGGACCCATCCGGCAGGCCTCAACGCTCAATCAGCCGACAAGGCAGATCGCCTCAGTAGGCGATGTCGAGGATGACGACGGCGCCCGACGCGCTGTTCTCGGCGTGGGCGAAGCCGTCGTGCGAGGCCGCGACGGCGGCGACGAGCGCGAGGCCGAGACCCGATCCGGGGGTGGTACGGCTGCCCTCGGCGCGGGTGAAGCGGTCGAAGGCGTGCGGCAGGAACTCGGGCGGGAATCCAGGGCCTTGATCGGCGACGGACACGCGCAGGCGGTCGTCGTGTACTTCCGCCAGCAACGTGATGTCGCCGCGCCCGTGGCGCAGAGCGTTGTCCAGGAGAGTGCCGATGGCCGGCCCGAGCCAGCGCGGATCCACGTGCACCGTGGCGTTGTCGTGCTCGACGGTGAGGGTGCGCCCCTCGCGCTCAGCGGCCGAACGGTAGGCGGCGGACGCGTCGTCGAGAAGGGAGCCGAGGCCGACCGGGGTGAGCTGGACGTGCTCGCCGCTGCCGAGCTGTTCGAGGTCGAGGAGCTGATTGGCCAGGGTGACCAGGCGGCTGACCTCGGCGTCGACGGAGCACAGCGTGTCGGTCAACTGCTCGGCGCTGCGCGGCCGGTGCAGCGCGACGTCGATTTCGGCCCGCATCAGGGCGAGCGGGGTGCGCAGTTCGTGGCTGGCGTCGGCGATGAACTGGTGCTCACGGGCGGTGGAGGCTGCCAGCTGGTCGAGCATGTGGTTGAGGGTGTGGCCGAGGCGGGTGATCTCGTCGTCGCGGTCGGCCGGTATTTCCAGGCGCAGGTCCTGGGCGCCGTCGGCGAGGGTGGCGGCACCGCGGCGGTAGTGCTCGACGGGGCGCAGTGCGGCGCGGGCGGTGCGGTAGCCGACGTACGAGGCCGCGATCAGGGTCAGTGAGGCGGCGAGGGCGAGTTGGGCGAGCAGTTCGCGCAGTGCCTCGTCGCGGTGCCCGCGCTGGACCGCCGCGACGGACACCACGGTGCTGCCGTCCGACAGCCGTACCCGCCTGGCCTCCTCTCGTAGCGAGATCGGTTCGATGGGCAGCAGCCGGCCGGTGTCCCGGTGGACCACCGCGCCGGCCCGCACGGCACGCAGTTCGGCGGTGGTCAGCAGGGGGGTGCGGTGGTAGCCGTCGGAGGCCATGGTGATGCGTCCGTCGGGGTCGATGACCTGGTGGACGCTGCCCGCCGGTCCCGGGGGCAGCGTGCCGTCCCGGCGCAGCGCCGTGTCGAGGTCGTGCTCGTACGTGGCCAAGTCGTCGTCGAGCTGCTGGTCCAGGGCGTACTGGACCCGCCAGAACACCAGGCCCGCGGCCCCCGTGAGGACGAGGGACATGGCGGCGGTGACCGCGAGCAACAAGCGTACGGCTATGGGTAGTTGACGCGGCCGCCAGCGCGGTGCGCGAGCGGCGGGGCGGACTGTCACCTCGGCTGCTCCAGCCGGTAGCCCAGGCCGCGCAGGGTGGTGATGTCGCTGCGGCCGAACGCCTTGTCGACCTTGGCCCGGACCTTGGACACATGGACGTCGATGACGTTGCTGCGGGCGTCGAACTCGCCGTCCCACACCTCGTCGAGCAGCGTCAGCCGGCTGACCACCCGCCCGGCGTTCTCCATCAGGACCACGAGCACGTCGAACTCCCGACGCGACAGGTCCAGTTCACTCTCTCCGCGCCAGGCACGGCGCTGGTCGGTGTCCAGGACGAGGTCGCCGACCGCCAGCCGGCCGGGGTCGAGATCGGGCGTGAGCTCGGGGCGACGGCGGAAGACCGCGCGGAACCGGGCGAGGAGTTCCTCCATGGCGAACGGCTTGACCAGGTAGTCGTCCGCGCCCGCATCCAGTCCGGCGACCCGCTCGGTGACCGCGCCGCGGGCGGTCAGCAGGACCACCGGCACGTCGTTGCCCTCGCGGCGCAGAGTACGGCAGACCTCCACACCGTCCATGCCGGGCAGCATCACGTCCAGCACGACGGCGTCCACGCCCGCCTCGCGGGCGGCCGCCAGCCCGCTGGGCCCGTCGAAGCGGCCCTCGGCGGTGTGTCCGGACTCCCGCAGATAGCGGGCGACCAGCTCGACCAGCCGTTTCTCATCGTCGATGACCACGAAGTGCACACCCGGAAGGGTAAGCAGCCTTGAGCTCAGCCCCCGGAGTGCGGCGGGCCTTCATCGTGGCTTCATGTGAAATTCCTACGTTCTTCATCTCGCGGTGGTCGTGCATCCGCGCCCGGCGGTAGCCGTGCGTCCGCCGGGAAGGAGAACGATGTACAACCAGGTTTCGATACTGGCCGGGAAGGGGCTCTCGACGAGCCTCACGGCCGGGGACCTGATCACCCGCGCCGGGCTCGACGTGATCGCGATCATGCTACTGGTGGGCTGGCTCTACCGGCGCCGCCGCCCGCTCGCCGAGATCCCCCTGGTGCTCACGGCCCTGAACATCGGGCTGTTCGCCGCGATGACCGCGATCACCGCGGGCAAGTTCCCGACCGGCGTCGGCTTCGGCCTCTTCGGCATCCTGTCGATGGTCCGGCTGCGCAGCGCGGCCTTCACCCTGCGCGATGTCGCCTACGCCTTCACCGCGCTGGTGATGGCCCTGGCCAGCGGCCTGCCGCAACGGCAGATGTGGCTGGTCGTCGCCATCGACGTGCTGCTGCTGATCGCCGTGGCCGTCGTCGACGACCCGACCTCCCACCGGCCCACCCGCACCGTGCGCGTCACCCTCGACCGCGTATACCTGGACCCGGAGGCGATCCACGCGGACGTGGCGGCCCGCCTCGGCACGCAGCCGCTGTCCGTGACGGTGGACGAGGTCGACTACGTACGTGAGACCACCCGGGTCTCCGTGCGCTTCCCCCTCCAGGACCCGGCGGACGTCCCCGACGAACGCGACCCCGACCAGGTCGGGGCCACCCAGGCCGAACGGCAGCCGACATGACGGCCGAGGCCGCGGTCCTCGAAGAGACCGCCACGGCGTCGGACCCTGTCGCTCTCGGCCTCGACGCCCTGCGCGGCGCGACCCTCGCCGAGGTCGACGCGGCAGCCGCACTGCAGCACCGCGTCGACCGCAAATACCTCCTCCCCATCGCCGTGGCGGCCCACCTGGTGGCCTCGCTCGCGGACACCCACCGTGTTTTGGACATCGACGGCCGACGCACCACCGACTACCGCAGCACCTACTTCGACACCCCGGGGCTCTTGGCCTGGCGGGCCCACGCCCAGGGCCGGCGCCACCGCTGGAAGGTCCGCACCCGGCTGTACGCCGAGGACGGACTGTGCCGTGTCGAAGTGAAGACCAAGGACGGCCGCGGCGCCACGGTCAAGCACGCGCTGAGCGTCGACGCGAGCACATACGGACAGCTGGACCGCACGGCCGCGGACTTCGTCGACGACGTCCTCGGCCGCTGTGCGATCACCACCGTCACCGCAGCCGACCTGCTCCCCGCGAGCGAGGTCCGCTACCGCCGCGCGGCCCTGGCCGACCTGGACGGCGGCACTCGCGTCACCCTCGACACGCTCCTCGACTGCCGCCGCGACGGCCGGATCGCCGCCCTGGACCACGGCCACGTCCTCATCGAGACCAAGGGCGGCCCGCGCCCGGCCCTCGGTGACCGGCTGCTGCTCGGCCTCGGCGCCAGACCCGTCTCGCTGAGCAAGTACCTCATCGGGCTCTCCCTGCTGGTCCCCGGCCTCCCCGACAACGACGTACGACGCCTCGCCCGCACCCACTTCCACATGCACCCCGCCCCGCACTCCGCTCTGTAAGGGATCACCGCCGTATGACCAGCACCGCCCGCCGCGTGAAGTGGCAGTACGTCGTCATCGCCGGACTCGCCACCACGGCGGCCGTCGTCGGCCTCGCCCGGCCGATCGTCTTCCAGGACTCCGCATCCGCCACCTCCACGAAGACCGCCAAACTGTCGGCCACCGACCGCGTCAGGCAGAACCCGCCGCCCGCCCTGTTCGCCGACGCCCAGATCGCCGACATCTCCCGGCAGCTGACGGCCCAGAAGCACACCGCCGACACCCTCTTTGCCCAGTGGACGAAGACCCACGGCACCACCCGCGACGACCACGCCTTCACCACCTGGGTCGAATCCAAGGTGCCCGCCCCACCGAACAAGGCCGCCCGCAGCGCCGAACTGCACCAGGTCCAGGAGCTCGCCAGGACCCGTACCGCCGCCGGCAAGAAGGCGGCGACCTGGCTCGAGGTCTACGGCAAGAAGGACATATGGAAGGTGTACGCGCACGACCAGCGCGAACTGCTGCCCCAGACCGAGGGCACGGCCGACAAGGCACAGCTGAAGTCCGCCCTCAAGACAGCGAAGACGATCACCGACCAACTGGCTGCCCGCTACAAGGCCCCGGCCCCCTACGTCCTCGACCCGTCGCTGCGCCCCGACAAGCACGTCAAGGCCGGCCAGAAGGGCCCCTACTCCTACCCCTCCCGGCACGGCGCCCGCTCCGCCGCCGCGGCCACCTACCTCACCGGCCTGGACCCCCACCGCGCTGCCGAGTACCAGTGGATGGCCGCCGAAGTCGCCTACTCCCGCCTCTACATGGCCGGCCACGTCCTCAGCGACCTCACCGCCGGCGTCCTGGTCGGCGACCTTGTCGGCGACTACCTCCTCGCCACCGGCGGTCATCAGGAAGGCTGAGTTCGGTGCAGGTGGCCGTCGACTGCCAGGGCGGCCGGGCCGGCCTGCAGCGCGTACGTGATCGTGCGGCGGGCGGGTTCGCGCGCAGGGGTCCCAGGCCCAGCGCCAGGGCGGCGGTGGTGAAGGCGAAGACCCCTCCTGCGGGGGCCTGCCTCGGCGGCCACGTGCCGGGCACCGGCTCCGAAGAGGCCGGCCTCCACCGGTTCCACCGGCCAAGTCCTCGCACGCACGCGCTCCGCCCGGCCGGGGACCGTCGGCAGCGAGGTCACACCTTCAGTGCCACGCCTCCGTACATGGCGACGTCCGAGTCCTTGACGTCTCCCTCGGTGCCGGGGAGCGGCTTCCACTGGTGCACGAGTGTCACCCCGGGCTCGACCAACCGCAGGCCGTCGAAGAACGGCTGGACTTCGTCCTTGGTGCGGTTGCGGGCGGGCATACCGCGCTTGGTGTACTCGGCGACCACACTGCCGATGGGTTTCGGGCTGGAGTCGGTGGTGACCGTGGACAGCGCGAGGAAGCTGCCGGGGGCCAGCGGCCGCAGGTACCGCCTGACAAGGTCGTACGCCTTCTCGTCGTCGAGCACGAACTGCAGTACCGCGATGATGGACAGCCCGACCGGCCGGCCGAGGTCGAGGGTGTCGTTCAGCTCCGCGGAGCCGAAGACCGCGTCCGGGTCGTGCATGTCGGCGTGGAGGTAGGCGATGCGGCCCTGGGGGGTGCCGGTGAGCCGGGCCCCGGCGTGCGCGAGGACGATGGGATCGTTGTCGACGTAGACGACTCGGGCGCTCGGGATGACCTCCTGGGCGACCTCATGGAGGTTCGGCGAGGTGGGGATTCCGGTGCCGATGTCCAGGAACTGGTCGATCCCCTGCTCCGCCAGGTAGCGCGCGGCGCGCTGCATGAATGTGCGGTTCTCGCGCATGGATATCTGCAGACCGGGCCAGGCGCTGAGCATCTGCTCCGCCGCCGCACGGTCCGGGGGATAGTTGTCCTTTCCCCCCAGTATGTAGTCGTAGACCCGCGCCGAGTGCGGAACGCTCGTATCGATCCTAGGTGGTTCGTAGCCCAGGGCCCGATTGGTCCAGTTTGCATCTTCGGGCACTTGTGCACTCCTCATGAATTAACTGCGCCAGAACGCTTCGCCGACGAATTTCGTACGGAAACCCAAGCACCGTCAGGAGGCCAGCATATTGGCCTGTCCCGCCTCCCAGCCCTCTGCGAAAACATCGAGTTCGACCTGCGTGAAGATCAGCGCCGGACCTTCCGGATCGCTGGACTGGCGGACCGCGAAACGACCGTCAGGCAGTTTTCTGACCTCGACGCAGGCGCCGCCGTTGCTTCCGCTCCACGGCATGTGCCAGCCTTCCGTCCCCAGTTCCTGAACGGCATTGTGAATGCGATTCACGGGACTACAGCTCCTTGCGAATATCACCGAGAAGTTCCCGGGTATGTTTTACCGGTAGGGCCTGTGCGCATATCCGGTCCAGGGCTTCCTGGTAGTTCGTCACGTCGTCGTACTCGTCGAGATACACCGCACCGACCAGGTTCTCGATGTATGCGATGTCCGAGATCTCCTCGTGCGGGAACCGGAAGATGTGGAACGGCCCGTACATACCCTCGTGCGCGCACAGCCCGAACGGCATGATCTGGAGCTTGACGTGCGGCAGGGCGGTCGCCTCGATGAGGTGGTCGATCTGCCCCCGCATCACATCGGGCGGGACCATGGGGCGGCGCAGCACCGTCTCGTCCATCACCGCCCACAGTTCGGGCGGCCGCGGCCTGCCGAGGAGTTTCCGGCGCTCCATACGGACGACGACTCTCCGCTCGGCCTCGTCTTCCCTGCCGTGGAGGCCGGCACTCAGGATGGTACGCGCGTAGTCCTCGGTCTGGAGCAGCCCCGGGACGTAGTGCGGTTCGTAGACCCGGATGAGGCTCGCCTCTTCCTCCAGGCTCACATAGGCGCTGAACCAGGCGGGCAGAGCGTCCCGGTGGCGGTGCCACCATCCCGGCTGGTTGGCCTCCCTCGCCAGGGCCAGAAAGGTCTTCGCCTCGTCCGCGGGGACTCCGTACGCCCGCAGGAGGGTCTGGACGTACGGGAGCTTCCACTTGCCCTTGGCGACTTCCATCCGCCGGATCGTCAGGTGGTTGACATCGAGCACGGCCGCGGCGTCGTCGAAGGACAACCCGGCGCGTACGCGCAGATCACGCAGCCGCCTGCCCAGGACCATCAGGCGGACCGTCGAACTGCCGGACGTCAACTGAGCCGAAGTCATCCACCACCCCCTCGCGCGGCATCCATCGGAAGCGTGCAGCATCCATCGGAAGAGTGTGCCATTCCTCGGCGGATCGACTTCCTTGGCGGATCGACTTCCTGACCATGTCTCGGTGAAATTATCACGGTGAATCTTGCTTCACGACCACGGCTCAGAGCATAGTGACGACATGGCCGTGTTCACTCAAGTGGACGGGGCATGCGCGGTGCTCATCCCCATGACGAGGAATCACGTGGCCATCTCTGACACGACCTTCCGGCGCGCTCCCTCATCCCCGGACCTGACCTTCGAACTTCCGGCACACGGAGCCTGCGTCGGCGAGGCCCGCCACCGCGTCCGAGTCCACCTCACCCGCCTCGGCTGCGGTGACGACACCTGCGAGACCGCGGTCTTACTGGTCAGCGAGCTGGTGACCAACGCGATCCAGCACACACGCAGCACCCGGGTGACATGCTCCGTCGGGGTGACAGAGGGCGCGGTGCGGATCGAAGTGAGGGATCAGGGCGAGGACTGCGCCCCCGTCGCGCCGGTCCAGGCCGACGCCGACGACGTGCACGGGCGAGGTCTGTACCTGGTGGCGGCGCTCTCCCGGGAATGGGGAGTCCGGAGACCCGCCGACGGCTGCGGCCACACGGTCTGGGCGCTTGTGCCGGCCGCCGAATGAGCACGCGGCGGAACGACGCTGGGCCTGGCACCGGCCCTCCCCTCCCGTGCGGGGATGTGAGGGCTTGCGGGGAGACGAGGTGTCGCTTCCCGCTCCCCGCCATGACGTCCGGGGATCTGTGGCCGCGGGAGCTCGAGGCCGCGCCCGAGGTGGGGTGTAGAGCGCGAACACAGAGTCGCGGTCCTCAAGTTCACCGCAACACTGCCACCACCCCGGCTCGCGGAGGCCCCCCTTGCGGCACGGCTCGCGGATCTGGGCGGAGCGACGGCTGCGCTCAGAGGACCGGCCAGGTTCACGGTCCCAGGACGGTGATGGGGTCATCGATCCACGACAGGTCAAGGGGCTGCCAACGTGAACCTGCCACGGAAGATCAAGCTCGTGCGTCTCGCTGCTGAACTTCCTTGAGGACATCGGCCACCGTCACGAAGTCGTTGTCCACGTGGAGAACAGTGTGCCCATGGTGCACAGCTGTCGCACACACCAACAGGTCGATCGGTCCCGCCGCCCGATGCTGGCCTTGCTGAGTCAGCTTGTACTGGGCGGTGTCGACCCAACGCCAGGCGTTCTTCGGAACGGGCGAGAGCACGCAGAGCGCGTCCAACTCCTCCGCGAGCTCGTCCCGGTGGGCAGGGCTGGTTGCCGAGTAGAGAAACTCGGCACGTGTCGGCTCGCACAAGTGGAACACTCCGGCTGCAATGTGCCCCTCCCAAGGACGCAGCGCCCCCGGGGTGCGGAAAAGGTGCCACAGAGCCGAGGTGTCCACCAGATACGTGATCACTCGAAGGCCTCGCGTCGCGCACGCTTCTCCGCGTCATGCGCCGCCGCGGCCTGCTCGAACTCACCACGCGCACCCCGCGCGGCCAACTTCTCCGCGGCCTCAAGCCGCTTGATCCGCGCCACGTAGTCCCGAAGGGCCGCGTTGACGGTCTCCTTCTTCGTCGTGACGCCCATGAGCCGCATGGCCTCGGCCAGCGCCTCGTCGTCGAGATCAATCTGTGTGACGGACATCGGACACCTCCAACATCCACGATGTATGCACCCAAGATACATCACCAACATTGGGCGCCACGCACACCCGGTTCAAGGACCCTCTCCCGAGCTGGGGAGAGGGTCTCGAAACCATGCGCAGCGGACCTCCTTTCCAACGCGCCACGACTCAAAGGCAGGTGGCCTCCAAGTACGCGGGACGACATCCACTCCTGCGCCGAAACGAGGCCTACTGACGAAATGCGGTTCGCGAGGTGACGGATTGCCTCATCGGCCGCTGACGTTGTGCCGCGCCGGGTCGGCGGCGTCAGCGGCCGCCCTGCGGCCGCGACCTCCGTGCCGCCAGGAACACCAGCGCGCCGCCCGCCACCTGCAGGACGGCGGTGCCCGCCCGCAGCAGGACTCCGTCCGTGCCCGGCCGCGAGCCCGCCGCCGGTCGTCGCCCCGCTGCTGGTTCCCGCCCCGGAGCCGGACGGGCTCGCGGTGGCCGTGGCCGACGGGGACGCGGAGGCGCTGGGCTGGACGTCGCCGAGCCGGTGGCCTTCACCGCGATCGCCGCGGTCGTTCGCCGCGTCGTCGTCACGATTGGGGTACTCGGGGTTCTCCACCGCCCGCACGCCCGCGGTAACGCACCTGGTCACCTCAGCGCCGTGCTCTCAGCGCGGGTTCCACCTCACGCATACTTGCCCAGGGCCGGGAGCGTCGGGCCCAAAGCAGAAGAGGACACTCTCCTTCGGTCGCATAGCGGCGGACGCGAGCCTCATCCGTGGTAGAGCACACGAACGACGTACGCGTCGGCCCGAAGTGTGTCCAGGTAGTCGTTGAAGTACCGGCGTCGCTCAGCGCCCGCCATGGTGAGCCAGCGTCCGTCCAGGGTCAGCAGGGCGTGCGTAGGCAGGGCTTCGTCCGCGGCTTCGCGTACCAGGGTGTCGAGGTCGTCGCCGAGGCGGGCGACCGGGTCGCCGCCCACGAGGTCCTCCAGGTCCGGACGGTCCAGGTACGCCGCGATGACCGGCTGGGTGCGGTAGTCCTCCAGGGCCTGTGTCTGCGGGTAGCCCTCGGGGTCGGCGAGATGTCTGGCCCGGAAGTGGCCCCAGGGCCGGCCCGGCGGGTACGCGGAGGCGAAGTCCCGCCAGGTCTCGAAGGCCCGGCGGACCCCGGCGGCCGCCCGCGCGCGCGGTGTTTCGAGGTCCAGCAGTCCGCGCGGCCCGCCGTCGCACAGCGAGGGCGGGACGTCCCGCGGCTCTCCGGAGAGGGTCTCGCTCCCCCGGAAGAGACGGGGGTCGTCCTCGTGCCCCGGGACGACCGGGAACTCACAGCCCCGGCCGTCGATCCGCCAGTAGTCCCACCAGGTCTCCACCTCCGGCTCACCGGGGGCGCGGTCGCGGTTGTAGTCGTACGGCGCCATGGCCGCGCCGATCGCCCGGTGCACGTCCTCGGGGGCGCACGGCGGCACGCACACGGTCACTCGTTCCCTGGCCACGGTCGCTCTCTCCGGCCCTTTCCTCACGCCATCGGCGGCGGGTCGCAGGACACGAGCCAGCCGTCGCAGCCCCGCTGCCACGATCGCGTCGCGTCCCAGATCATGTAGAGGTCGCCGATCACCCCGAGGCCGCCCATGAGCTTACCGACCCTGCTGCCGCCGCCCGTCCTGGGTGCCGACGGCGCCTCGGGCACGGTGGGTGCCTTCGCCTGCGCCTCACCCGGGATGATCCGGATCGTTCCGCCGTCGATCCTGCGGACCAGCGGCTGGACCCGGTGCGTGTCGAACGAGCCGTCCGGCCAGATCACACGCACGTGTTTGTTGCCCACGAACTTGTCCCGGATCGTCTCCGCCTCGGCCTGGCTCTTGGCGACGTAGACGACGTTCTGGGTCTGGCCCTTGGCCTCTCCGTTCATCTTGCCCGAGACGGTCTTGGCGGTGTTGTCGGCGTCGAACACCTTGGCGTTGCTCTCGTTGGCGTCCCAGGTGTCGACACTGACGATCTTGCCGTTCTTCCAGGTGACCTTGATGTAGTCCGCCGTGGCGCCGGCGGCGACGTGGTCGCCGTTCGGGCCGTGCCACAGACCCTTCTTCGGCAGTACGCCGTTGTCGTCCTGCCACAGATACCGCGATCCGCTGCCGTTCTTGGAGCCGTCGTAGTACTTGCCGCCGTTGCGCAGGTCGTCGTTCATGTAGTCGAACGCGACCTTCTCCGAGGTGTTGTTCGTCGCGGTGCCCACGGTGTGCGGAACGCCCCGCTCGTCGTAGAAGACCTGGCGACCCCTGACCGTGCGCTCGGTGAGCGCGTGTTCGGGCTTGACCTCGGCGGGCGCCTTCACCGAGATGATGCGCCCGCCCCGGCAGACCGCCGTGCCCTCCCAGCACTCGATGGGCTGCAGGCCGTCCGGGTCGCTCTTGGTGACCGGGTTGTTGTCGGCATAGGCGTAGCCGTTGATCTGCAGCGGGTCGGACGGGTCGATGACCGGGTCGGCCGACAGGAAGCGGCCGGTGGACTGGTCGTACTCGCGGGCGCCGAGGTGGGTGAGGCCGGTGGCCGCGTCGTCGATGCCGGTGCGCAGGTAGGAGCGCCGGTCGGGCCAGCTGAAGGGCTGGGAGCCGCGGGTCTCGCCGAACGGCTTGACGAAGCGGCGGGTCAGGGGCTGCCCGCTCGTGTCGTCCACCGCGGTGGTGGAGGTGCCGAGCTGGTCGGTGAGCAGGATGCTCAGCCGGTGGCCCGTCGTACTGCCGTTCTTGGTGGAACGGACCACGGTGGGCGCCCCGGAGTAGGCGTAACCGCGCGACGCCGCGACGATGTTGCCCTTGATGTCCGCGCTCACCTGGGTCTCGCCGAGGTAGAGCACGCTGCCCGCGGCGGTGTGCTCCAGCAGACGGTTGCCCGCGGCGTCGTACACGTACGTCGTGCGGTCGGCCGGCGTCCACTGCTGGGCGGCGCTGCCGTTGCAGGTGTAGAGCTGCAGGTCGGTGCTGTCCGCGTCGTTGGAGTTCGGCACGTCGACGCACTTGCCGGACGCCGGGTTGTAGAGGCTCTTGTCGGAGGTGCGGACGGTGAACTTCTGCGCGCTGCCGCCGTCGCAGGTGGCCAGCAGGATCTTGGTGCCGTTCGCGGTGCCGAAGGCGCTCGCGCACTTGCCGAAGATCCGCAGGCAGCCGAGCCACCGGCGGCTACTTCTTCGCCCTGCCCTGCCCTGCGTCCGCGACAGCAAGGACTGGTTCGGACGCGGGCTGCCGGCGACCTGAACACGCGTAGCCGACAGGTCCCGGCCGCCTCGTTACGGGCGGTGCTCCTCAAGTTTCCGGCGATCGTTTTCCCCGAAGCAGAAGTCGGGCCCGTTCCGGTGTCCGCCGGCCGACGATGCGGTCGCCGTGGCGGCGTGCGCCGCGCACTCCGCGCTGTCCACCATCCGATCGCTGTCGGACGCGGCATTGACGAGGCTCACACAACACACGGCAAGCAACAGGCCGCCCACCACAAGGGGCAGACTCCGGCGTGCGGGCGGCGGGGCCAGCAGGGCCCGCACCCGCTGCGGAACCTCCCCGCCGGTCGCAGCCAGCGCCGCAGGCGGGGAGGCACCAGCGGATGCCAGGGCGGCGCGCCCGACGGCGTGCGCGACGAGCCTACGGTTGCCGACGCACTGCGCGGCTTCCTCGTCGGCCCACCGTTCCAGGACGAAGCCGCCCGCGACGGCCAGTGGCCGCAGCAGCGGATTCAGGGCCGCGGTGAGCCTCCACAAGCTTTGGAAGAGGTGGTGACGGCCGCGCAGGTGAGCCCGCTCGTGTGCGAGCAGGGCCTCGCGCTCCCGGTCGCTGAGACAGCGCAGCATGCCCCGGGAGACCACGATCCGGCCCGTCGGCCCGGGCAGCGCGAAGGCCAGCGGGGCGTCGTCATCCACCACGACCAGCTCCGTCTCCTCCGGCAGCCGTGCGCACTCCCGCCGCGCCCGGACCACGTGTCGGGTCTGCCGTACGGCGGCCACGCCCAGCGAGACGACGCCCACGGCCAGCACCAGTGCGCTGCCACCCGCGACGACGAGGTAAACCGGGTCCTCGGCCCGCAGCGCGGCCACCGACCAGCGGCCCTCCTCCGCGATCTCCGGAATCTGTGCCACACCGGTAAAGGCAAGCAGGGCGAGCGCCCCCGCCCAGCCGATCGCTGTCACGAGCGCGGCGCATGCCAGGGCCCAGGCGGCGCGGCGCGGGGGCAGCACCTGTGCCAGCCGGGGCGCGATCACGGCGAGTACGGCCGTGACCGCGAAGGGGACATAGACGCTGATCAGCACAGCCTTATGCCGTCCCTCCTGAGCGATGGTTCTCGGCGTGAGCATCGTGCCCGGACAGGAGCTGGTGCAACACGTGCTCGTCCTGCTTGGACAGTTCCGAGACGAAGCGGGCCAGGACTGCTTGCCGGTCGGGGCCGCCTTCCAGCAACGACCGCATGCGCCGGGCGGTGTGCGACGCCTCGTCCCGTACCGGCTCGTACGCATTGCCACGGCCCTCGCGGTGCCGGACGAGCATCTCCTTGTCGTGCAGCCGGGACAGGATGGTCAGCACGGTCGTGTAGGCCAGGTCACCCGGCAATGCCTCCCGGACCTGGCGGGCCGTCAGGGGCCCGTTGGCGGCCCAGAGCACGGCAAGGACATCGCTCTCCAGTTCACCGCGGGCCCGTCGGCCCGACGCCTCGGAAAACCCCTCGTCCCCTCGCTCCTCCACCGGAATCCTCCCTTCGTCATCCGTCCGCACAGAGTACTCGGCAGCCTCCTACTAGTTGTAGGAGGTATTTCCGGGCTTCGAACCTCGAACTACTACAACTCGTAGAGTTCCGCTGCTCCCGTTCCATGCGGAGGAAGACCCATGCCCCACGCCGCAATCACGGCGCCCGGACCCGCGCTCGCAGGCGCTGTTCCCCGGCAGCGCTCCGCGACGCCCGCCACGGGTCGGGTCTCGATCGTGTCCGCGAGTGTCGGAGCCGGTCACGACGGTGCCGCCGCGGAGCTCGCCCGCCGCCTCATAGCGCACGGCTACGACGTGGACCGCTTCGACCACCTCGCTGGAGGCGTTCGCCTCAGGCCTGCCCGTCGCCAGTTACCGCTGCATACCCGGGCACGGGCTGACCAACGCCGCTGCCCAGGACGAAGCCGACGCGGCCGTGTGGATACGCGACCCGGCCGATCTCAAGGCGGTGCTGTGCGACCTGATCGACGGCCCGCTCGGACTTCGCCAACGGGCAACGGGACTCGTCCTGTTCGCCCGGACCCCGGATGGCGGTCCGGCAGCCGAGATCGCGCGCGTGCACCGGACAGGCGTCCCCGGCCGGACTCCGCGTCCCGCCGCTCGGCGGCGACGCCGTACAACGCGGCGGCTCGCCGCCACCGCCGCCCTCGCGTCCGCCGTGTGGGCAGGCGCCGTCTCCACGGGAGTCGCGACGACGATGTACGGCACTCCGGATCTCATCCACGCCATCGGCCACCGTCTCGACCCGGACGGCTTCCCACCAGATCACACCGCCTCCCGGTCGGGAGACCGCCACTCGTGACCGTGGCCCGGATCCTACGCACGGCCACCCTCGCCGCCCTGCCCGTCCTCACCGCGGCCCACGCCGCACCCGTCATCTCCACTTTCGGGCCACTGCGCAACCGCCTCATGCCCCGTCTCTCGGGCCGCGGCCGCCCGGACCACATAGCCCTGACCTTCGACGACGGCCCCGACCCCCGCTCCACCCCGCGCTTCTTGCGCCTGCTCGCCGAGCGCCAGGTGCACGCCACGTTCTGGCTGCTCGGTCGCGAGGCGCACCGCTCCCCCGCCTTGGTCCGTGAGATCGCCGGGGCCGGTCACGAGATCGGCATCCACGGCTGGCAGCACCGCCCCCCTGCTGCTGCGCGGGCCACGCTCCACCCACGACGACTTCAGCCGGGCCCGCGACACCGTGGCCGCGATCACCGGGCACCGGCCGACGCTGTTCCGGCCCCCGTACGGGGTCATGAAGGGAGTCCACAGACCCTGCGAGCAGCCCGGCCCGCGGCCCGACAAACCGCAGCTGCTCCTGCCGGTGCCCGCCTGCGGGCTGCTCCAGGAGACAGCCGCGAGCCGGGTCGAGCGGACAGCGGATCGTCCGCACCCGCCCTGCCCTGCCCTGCCCTGCCCTGCCCTGCCCTGCACAGCGAACTCCGCGGCCCCCTCCCTGATGTCACGAAAGGGCCCATGACACGGCTGGGCGACTCAGCCGTTGCGGAGTGTCCTGCGGAAGGCCAGGCAATCCTCGTAAGCCGGAAGCAGACCCAGCGCCTCCGCCTCGGCCAGGGTCGGTGCCTGCGCGTCCTTGGGGGACAGCAGCGGCTCGATACCGGCCGGCCACTCGATGGCCAGGTCGGGGTCCAGCGGGTGGATGCCGTGCTCGCGCTCGGGGGCATAACCCTCGGAGCATAGGTACACCACAGTGGCATCGTCGGTCAGCGCGAGGAACGCGTGGCCAAGCCCCTCCGACAGGTAGACGGCGTGGTGGGTGTCATCGTCGAGCCGGACGGCCTCCCACTGCTTGTACGTCGGTGAGCCGACTCGGATGTCAACGATGACGTCGATGACCGCACCGCGCACGCACTGGACGTACTTGGCCTGGCTGGGCGGCACATCGGCGAAGTGGATGCCCCGCAGGGTGCCCCATTTCGAGACGGAGCAGTTGGCCTGGGCCAGGTTGAAGTCCTGGCCGGTCGCCGCGCGGAACTCGTTGCCCCGGAACCACTCGTGGAAGCTGCCCCGGTCGTCGGGGAAGACCTTCGGCTCCAGCACCCACGCGCCTTCGATACCCAGGGGTCGCATCTTTTCCTTGTCCCTTTACTTCTTGAGGGCGCGGCGGAGCCTGCCGGCCAGGCCACGCAGCCTCGACATGCGCGCAGTGACCGGAGGCTTGGCGACTGCCCTGACCGGCTTGACCACGAGCGTGCCGCCATCGGTCCGCAGGGCCAAAGCCAGCGCGGCGGACTTCTCCTTGCCGGCGGCGGGCAGGATCAGCCCCAGACGCCACCGGCCGTCGGCGAGGTCGCCCAGTGGAAGGTCGGCGATGAGTTCGGCGCCGCCCGCCGGGCGGTCCGCCAGCACGGCGGGCAAGGTCGAGGTGCGGCCGGCGCCGAGGCCGGTCAGCTTCAGCGTGACGTCGGCCCTGCCCGGGACGTGCAGCGGCAGGGCGGCGGTGAGGCGGGCGATGTCTCCGGTGACCGTGACCTCGGTCGGGGTCGGGGCGGCGAGGTCGTACGAGAACCGGTCGGTCTTCTGGCCGATGTCCAGCGAGAGGTTGCCGTGCGGGTCGGTCCAGTACGGGAACACCAGGCGCGCCGGGGAGCCGAGCAGAGCGCCGATGCGCCCCTGACGGACGTCGTCGCTGCGCACGGAACCCAGGCGGGTGTCCTTGGTCCAGCCGCAGGAGCTGATCCGGATGAACACGTCCCAGATGCCGTCGCCCAGTTCCGCGCCGTTCGCCGCTGTGAGCGGGTCGACCTCGGCGGTGGCCCGCAGGATCTGCCGGAAGTGCCCTTCCCGGCCTTCCACGGCGGTTTTCTCGCGGGTCAGCTCCACGGGCTGGAAGAACTCCGCCCCCGTGTCGCGCTCGCGCACGACCAGGTCCACCTTGGACTTGCCCAGCGGAGCGGAGGTGTCCGCGCCTACCAGCGCGATCGCGTCCATGCTGCCCTGCGGCAGCGGCGGGACGAGCAGGTCCTTGTCACGGTCCGAGCGGAAGGCGACCGGCCTGCCGCCCGAGATGTATTCGGCGGTGAAGTCGATGCGCAGCTTGCCGTTGTCCCAGCTCAGGCTCTCCAGAGCGCCGGAGGGCTTGATGCCTGTCTCCCACTTGGCGAACACCTCGATGTCGCCCAGGCGGTTCGCCGCGATCAGCCCGGCGACAATCTGCTGCGTGGGCTGCATGCCTGCGGCGACACCGGGGCCGAAGCGTTCGACGGCCACCTTGTGGATCTCGTCGAACAGCTCCTGACGGTAGTCGGCGGGCAGCTTCAGCAGCCGCTGCCCGCGCATCCGCTCGACCATCTCGACGCGCAGCCAGCGGCGGAAGATCTTGTCGCGCAGGGGGCCGGGCTCGGTCAGTTCCTCGACGACGTCCAGGGCCTCGCGGAGGTTCTTGAAGTAGCCGACCGGGTCGAAGCGTTGGAAGCCCGCGTTGGATGCGTCGTCCCGCTTGACGTGGTAGTAGCAGATGTAGTCGCTGAGGACGGAGACGTTGTCGGCCCTCAGGTAAGCCTCGGTGACGAAGACGTGGTCCTCCAGGCGGCGGCGCCCTTCCATGTACCGGAGGTTGTGCTTGTCCAGGAACGCCTTCCGGAACATCTTGTGCGGCGTGAGACTGTCGATCAGCGGGGCATTGTCGACGTTCGCGTGCGGCCGGTTCCTGCGGAACAGCTCCCGCGGGACCGGACGCCCCTTGCCGGCCATCTTCCCCACGATCACGTCGGCGCTGTTCTCCACGCCGTAGTTGTACATACGTTCAAGGGCTTCGTCGCCCAGCCAGTCGTCGTTGTCCACGAACTGGATGAACTCACCCTTGGCAGCCGCAATGCCGACGTTGCGCGGCTTGCCCGACCAGCCCGACGCCTCCTGATGGATGACGTGCATGTGCGGGTACTCGGCGGCGAGCCGGTCCAGGCGCTCGGGAGTCTCGTCAGTGGAGCCGTCGTCGACGAAGATCGCCTCGTACTCGTCGACCGGCAGGCTCTGACGCAGAAGAGAGGCGATGCAGTCCTCGATGTACCTACCCGGGTTGTAGACCGGGATCACCACGCTCACCTTGATGGGCACGTGTCTTTCCGCCTCCGCTACTGAGTGACTTCATGACGGCCACCTCGGACGCCTCCCAGCCCAAGCGAATCTACTACATGTTGTAGAGTTCGACTGTCCGCCCCTCCTCTGAACCATTGGCGAAATGTAACGAATGAAAGCTCTCGTTCTCTCCGGTGGCTCGGGCACGCGCCTCCGTCCCATAACCCACACATCGGCCAAACAGCTGGTGCCCGTAGCCAACAAACCCGTGCTGTTCTACGGACTGGAGGCCATCGCCGACGCCGGCATCACGGAGATCGGGATGATCGTCGGCGACACCGCCGAAGAGATCCGGGAAGCCGTGGGTGACGGCTCGAAGCTCGGGATCAACGTCACGTACATCCCCCAGGACCAGCCGCTCGGCCTGGCCCACGCCGTGCTCATCGCGCGCGAGTTCCTGGGCGACGACGACTTCGTGATGTACCTGGGCGACAACTTCATCGTCGGTGGCATCACCGGCCTCGTCGACGAGTTCCGCACGGAACGTCCCGACGCGCAGATCCTGTTGACCCGGGTGCCCAACCCGTCGTCGTTCGGTGTCGCCGAGCTCGACGAGAGCGGGCGCGTCAAGGGGCTGGAGGAGAAGCCGAAACAGCCCAAGAGCGACCTGGCGCTGGTGGGTGTGTACCTCTTCACTCCCAGCGTCCACGAGGCCGTCCGCAGCATCCAGCCGTCCTGGCGCGGCGAGCTGGAGATCACCCATGCCATCCAGTGGCTGATCGACCAGCGCAAGGACGTCCGCTCGACGACCATCTCCGGCTACTGGAAGGATACCGGGAACGTCGCCGACATGCTGGAGGTCAACCGCTCCGTCCTGGAGACACTCGAGCCCGGCATCGAGGGCACCGTCGACGAGTCCAGCGAGATCGTCGGCCGTGTGCGGATCGACGTCGGTGCCGAGGTCCGCGGATCACGGATCGTCGGCCCCGCCGTCATCGGCCCCGGTTCGATGATCAGCGACTCCTACATCGGCCCCTTCACCTCCATCTCCGAGGGCTGCCGGATCGACGACAGCGAGGTGGAGTACTCCATCGTGCTGCGCGACTCCTCCATCACCGGCGTACGACGGGTCGAGACCTCGCTCATCGGCCGCAACGTCGAGGTCACCCCCGCGCCCCGCAATCCCTCAGTCCACCGTCTCGTCCTCGGCGACCACAGCAAGGTGCAGATCTCCTCATGACCACCAGAATCCTGGTCACCGGCGGCGCCGGTTTCATCGGCTCCCACTACGTCCGCTCGCTGCTCGGTCCGGCCGGCCCGGGCAACGTGGCGATCACCGTTCTGGACAAACTCACCTACGCGGGCAACCCGGCCAACCTCGACGAGGTGCGCGATCACCCCGGCTTCGCCTTCGTCCAGGGCGACATCTGCGACCCCGAGCTGGTCGCGAAGCTGCTGGCCGAGCACGACGAGGTGGTGCACTTCGCGGCCGAGTCGCACGTGGACCGCTCCATCGACGGCGGCGCGGAGTTCGTCCGTACCAACGTGGTCGGCACCCACACCCTGATCGACGCCGCGCACCGGGCCGGGATCAAGACCTTCGTACACATCTCCACCGACGAGGTCTACGGCTCCATCGACGAGGGCTCCTGGCCGGAGACGCACCCGCTGCAGCCCAACTCGCCGTACTCCTCGGCCAAGGCGTCCAGCGACCTGATCGCCCTGTCGTACCACCGCACCCACGGCCTCGACGTGCGGGTGACCCGCTGCTCCAACAACTACGGGCACCACCACTTCCCCGAGAAGGTCATCCCGCTGTTCATCACGAACCTGCTGGACGGCAAGAAGGTCCCGCTGTACGGCGACGGCGGCAACATCCGCGACTGGCTGCACATCGACGACCACATCCAGGGCATCGACCTGGTGCGCACCAAGGGCCGGGCGGGAGAGGTCTACAACATCGGCGGCGGCACCGAGCTCTCCAACAAGGAGCTGACCGGGCTGCTGCTCAAGGCGTGCGGCGCGGACTGGGACGAGAGCGTCGAGTACGTGCAGGACCGCAAGGGCCACGACCGCCGCTACTCCGTGGACTGCACCAAGATCCGCACCGAGCTGGGCTACGAGCCCCGCAAGGACTTCGCCACCGGCCTCGCGGAGACGGTCACCTGGTACCGCGAGAACCGCGCCTGGTGGGAGCCCCTGAAGGAGCGCGCGGCGCTGTGACCTCCACCTGGCTGATCACGGGTGCGGGCGGCATGCTCGGCAAGGACCTGCTGGCCCGCCTGGCGGCCGACGGCGAGCAGGGCGTGGGCCTGGCCCGCGGGGATCTGGACATCACGGACCCGGAGGCGGTGTACGAGGCCGTCGCGGAGCACCGGCCCGACGTGGTAGTCAACTGCGCCGCCTGGACGGCCGTCGACGACGCGGAGACCCAAGAAGCCGAGGCTCTGCGGATCAACGGCGACGGCCCCCGGAATCTGGCAGCAGCCTGCTCCAAGGCCGGCACCAGACTGCTCCAGGTCTCCACGGACTACGTCTTCGCGGGCGACGGCACCTCTCCGTACCCCGAGGACGCCCCCACCGCCCCGCGGAGCGCCTACGGCCGCACCAAACTGGCCGGCGAGCAGACGGTGCTGGCAGCCCTCCCCGACGCGGGCTACGTGGTGCGCACCGCGTGGCTGTACGGCGCGGGCGGCGGCAACTTCGTCCGCACGATGATCAAGCTGGAGGGCGTCAAGGACACCCTCGACGTCGTCGACGACCAGCGCGGCCAGCCCACCTGGACCGTCGACCTCGCCGACCGGCTCGTCCGCCTCGGGCGTTCGGCGCTGGCCGGTACCGCCCCGGCCGGGACCTACCACGGCACCAGCGGCGGCGAGACCACCTGGTTCGGCCTCACCCGGGAAATCTTCCAGCTGCTCGGCGCGGACCCCGCGAGGGTCCGCCCGACCACCAGTGCCGCCTACGTCCGCCCTGCTCCCCGGCCCGCCTACAGCGTCCTCGGCCACGACCGCTGGTCGGCCGTCGGCCTCGAGCCGATCCGCGACTGGCGTGAGGCTCTGCACGAGGCGTTCCCGGCGCTGCTCGCCACCGAGCCGTCGTCATCACGCAGGCACAGCCCCCGAGCGCCGTGTGCGACCAGCGCGGATGCGGATAACGCGCACTGACCGACACAGGCCGGACCGTCATGCTCACCTTCGCCCTGGGCACCGCCACCGGCGACCTGACCCGGCTTCCGCTTCGACGTCGGATCCGTGGACCCTGCGCTGCTCTTCGGCGCAGCGATCCTCGTGCCGTGCGTGCTACACCGCTTCGCCTGGCTCAACGTCGTCGCCGCGTTTCCCCGAGCCGACCGCTGCACTTCGGCGCTGGGCACCGCCGGACTGCGCTGATGCGGTGGGCAGACTCACGGTGATCAGGGCCCCGCCCAACGGGTGGTTGGCGAGGCTCATCTGGCCGCCGTGGGCCGCGGCGATCGTCCCGACGATGGCGAGGCCCAGCCCGCCGGAACCCGCGTCACGCGGGTTCGGCGGCGGCCCGGCGAGCATGTCGGGTGGGAAGCCCTGGCCTTGGTCGTGCACGCACAGGCGCACCACGCCGTCCCCGTGTTCGGCGCCGAGGGTGATGCGGCCCGGCCCGGAGGGGCCGCAGTGGCGCAGGGCGTTGTCGAGGAGGTTGTGCAGGACTTGGCGCAGCCGTACCGGATCGAGGTTGGCGGTCGCTTCGCGGCTGCCGGCACATTCCACGGTGACCGTCGAGCCGTCGGCCATCGCGCGGGCGCGGAACGCCTCGGCCGCGTCGGTGAGCAGCCGCGGCAGGGAGACCGGTTCGCGGCGCAGCGGGAGCCGGCCCTGTCGAGTGCGGGCGAGGACAAGGAGATCCTCGGCGAGCCCGACGAGGCGGTCTGTCTCGGCGGCGGCGGAGCGTACGGCGGCTTCGAGTTCGGTGCGGTCGCGCGGGCGCGCGGTGGCCAGTTCGAGCTGGGCCCGCAGGAGGGCCAGCGGGGTGCGCAGTTCGTGTCCTGCGGTGTCGATGAAGCGGTGCTCGCGTTCCAGCGCCTCCTGGAGGCGCGCGAGCATGGCGTTGAGGGTGTGCGCCAGACGGGCCAGTTCGTCCCTGGTCTGCGGGACGGTAAGGCGCCGTTCGGGCTCGGTCTCGGAGATCGCGGCGGCCTCCCGGCGGATGCGCTCCACCGGTCGCAGGGCCGCGCCGGCAAGCAGCCAGCCCGTGTACGAGGACGCCGCCAGGGCGAGCGGGCCCCCGATGAGCAGCAGGAGCAGCAGCCGGTCCAGCGCCTCCGCGCGGTCGCCGAGCGGTGCGCCGACGACGAGGACTGCGCCCTGTGCGACCGCCCCCGGCACGCGAACGGGCAGGGCGAGCAGCCGCGCGGGGTCGTCGATACCCACGACATGACGGCTAAGGAAGACGGGCTTGGTGACGGTTCGGGTGGTGCCCGGCGGCAGCATGGGCGCGGCCGCGACGGCCGGGGTCGTCTCGACGACGTCGCCGTGCGGCGTGAGGATCTGGCCGAACGACTCGTCGGGGTCGATGAGCCCTCGGCCCGCGTCCAGCGGGGCCCGTTCGCGCTGGGCCAGCGAGCTGACGGTGGCCGCGGCCCGTGCGCGCAGATCTAGGTCGACGGCGCGGGTCAGCTCGGTACCCATCCGGGTGTAGAGGAAAGCGCCCAGCGCGGTCAGCACCACCGCCATCGCCAGACAGAACGCGAGCGTGAGGCGGAGCCGGACGGGGAGCCTAGCCAACGGACCGCGCATGATCCGCATGCTCCCTGCGGTCGTCCCTCAGCCAGTAGCCTGCGCCCCGGGAGGTGCGCAGTGACTGTCGTCCGAAGGGACGGTCGATCTTCTGTCGGAGGTAGCCGACGTACACCTCCACGACGTTCGAGTCCGCGTCGAAGGTGAAGTCCCATACGTGCTCGATGAGTTCGGCCTTGGACAGCACCTCGCCGGGCCGCCGCATCAGGCACTCCAGCAGCGCGAACTCCTTGGCCGTCAGCGTGACCGGAGTTCCGTCGCGGGCCACGGAGCGGGTCGCCGGATCGAGGGTGAGGTCGCCGACGGTGAGCACGGCGGGCCGTTCACGGACGCCCCGCCGCATCAGCGCGCGCAGCCGGGACAGCAGTTCGGCCAGCGCGAAGGGCTTGACAAGGTAGTCGTCCGCCCCCAGGTCCAGTCCGCGCACCCGATCCTCGACGGAGTCCCGCGCGGTCAGCAGCAGGACGGGCGCCCACCGGCCGGCGGCACGGACCTCACGTAGCACGCCGAAACCGTCGGTGCCCGGCAGCATCACGTCCAGGACGATCACGTCGTAGTCGGTCTCCCCGGCATACCAGAGGCCCTCCTCGCCGGTGGCGGCCACGTCGACCGCGAAGCCGTTCTCCGCCAGACAGCGCCGCAGCAGCTCCGCCATGGGCGCTTCGTCCTCGACCACGAGAATCCGCATGGCGCCTCCTCGCGCAGGCCCTGCTTGTGTCCAGCGTAGTGGGGGTGGCTAAGGGGACGCTGAGTCCATCCGAGCGGACCCCCGGGAACTCGTGGGGACTTTCAGGGTCCCCTTAGCCGCTCGCGAGCAGGCTCGAAGCCACAGTTCGACGAGGGAGTCCCGATGATCGGCAAAGGCATGGCACACAGAGCCCTGGTCCTCACCGTCGCCGCCGGCTGCACGGCCACGGTCGTGCTGACGGCCTGTTCGTCGGGTTCGGGGAGTTCGGATCACCGGTCCGCGGCGCCCGCGACGACCAGCCCGGTTCCCCGCAGCTTCTCGGCGACCGTCGACAACCCGTGGTTCCCGCTGCCGCCCGGCCGGACGCTGGTCTACAGCGGTATCAAGGACGGCGCCAAGTCCACGGAGTACCTCACCGCCACCCGCGAGACCGAGAAGATCACCGGCATCCCCTGCCGCGTCGTCGAGGACCGCCTCTACACCGGCCGCACCCTCCACGAGGCCACCCGCGACTACTACTCCCAAGACGCCGCCGGAAACGTCTGGTACTTCGGCGAGGACACCGCCGAACTCGATGCCCACGGCGACATGCTCTCCACCGAGGGCACCTGGCGCGCCGGCCGTGACGGCGCCCGCCCGGGCATCTTCCTGCCCGCCCACCTGGTACCCGGCGCCGCCGGACAGCAGGAGTACTACCCCGGCCAGGCCGAGGACCGATTCCAGATCCTGGACCTGACCTCCCGTGTGTCCGTCCCGTACAAGACCTTCACCGGAGCCCTGCGCACGAAGGAATGGACGCCGCTGGAGCCCGGGGTCGTGGACAACAAGTACTACGTCAAGGGCATCGGCACAGTGAAGGAGGTCACGGTCAAGGGCGGCCCCTTCGAGGAGAACGTGTTGACCGCTGTCAGGGGCTAGGAGGCGCCGGACCGGGCCGGGGCCGCGGGCCGGTGCGGGGACCGGGCCCGCGTCGAACGCCCATGACGGCTTCACGTGGTGCCGGCGCGTGCTCTCCCCGTGCATCAGGTACCAGGAACAGGCGCCCCTTGTGCCTCGTCCTGATCGGCGGGGAGGAGCAGCGTGAAGGTGGCCGGGTGTGCACGGGTCAGGGAAAGCCTGCCGCCGAGCGAGACGGCCAGGTCCCGGGCGAGAGCCAGGCCGATACCCGCTCCCTGTCCGCCCCCGGTGTGCCCGCGGTCGAACAGCCGGGCCGGCTCGCCCTCCACGGCGCCTTCGTCGCTGACGTCGAAGGCGAGGGCACCGTCCAGGTCGCGCACGGCGATCCGGACGGTGCCGCGCCCGTGCGTCCGGGCGTTGTCCAGCAGGATGCCGAGCACCTCCGACACGGGCGCGCCCGGGACCAGGGCATCGGCCGGTACGTCCCGTGCGGCGCACTCCAGGCGTCTGCCGTCCTGGGCGAACGGGCCGTGCCACCGTTCCCCAGACCGGAGAGGACCGCCAGGTAGATCCGCAGAAGGGTGGTGGAGTCGGACCACGACGCAATCGGCGCGACAAGGAGAGAGATGCCGCGGGCGCGGGGCGCGCTGAAGAAGGCGGCGGGAACCTGGCCACTGACCTGGCTGACGTAGACCGTCTCGTCCCAGCCGAGACCGAGATCCGGCCGTACGAGGACAAGCTGGGCAAGCGTGAAAGCCCCTGCAACCGCCGCGAGCCAAGGTTCGGCCCACCGGCGCCGAAGCCGGGCCGACCGCGGCGGGAAACCGGTGCGAGTGGCACCGGTCATCGTGACGTTCGAACCGTCGGCCATCCCGCACCTTTCGTCGTCACGCGCCCCGGAACCAAGTTCTCCTACACCTTGTAGGAGAACAGTTCACCGTACGGCTCGTCGGTTGGAGACGGGTGAGAGGAAGCCGTCTCCCTCACCCCTGTCCAAGGTGAGGGGATGGCGGGCCGCAGCCCACTCGACAGGCCCGAACGGCGTAGTGCCGACGAGTTCGAACGGCCTCCGCTGTCCGCTCACCAGGAGCCATCAACACCGGCTTCGACCGCCCCGACGGAGTTCGCGGATATGCCCGGGCTGCCGCAGGCGACTCGTCATCTCCGCCGGCCGGGCGTGGGGTGGCCTGTCAGCCCATGTCCGTCAGGAGGGCGTTCAGTTCCTTCTCCTGCTGCGCGGGCGACATCGGGGGGTTCGAGTGGTCGATGCCGAAGGTCTTGAGCATTTTGTCCATCTGGGCGTCGATGGAGGTCCAGCCGGTGTTGTCCAGCGGCTGCAGCGAGGCCTGGTCGGCATCCCACAGGTCACGCAGCGACTGTGCGGCCGCGTGCGCTCCCTTCGCGTTCCCCGAGCGTGCGTCCTTGAGCGAGGTGGAGGCGAGGGTCTTCAGCGCGGCGACCTTGGCGGGCGGGAACTTCTTCACTGCCTGGCCGGGAGCCATCTGGACCGCGGAGGTGTTGTCCTCCTCCGGCGCCGGGCCGACGTGCGGCTGGCTGTGGGCCCAGACCAGCAGGCTCGTGGTGGCGACGGCGAGCAGGCCGAAGCCGGCCAGACCGACGCGCTCCTTGCGCGGGTCGCCGGTGACGTGTGCGGCGTGGGCCGCCTCGTAGGTCTCGCTCACATCCGAGCGCGTCACCGTCAGGTAGACCACCGTCGCCAGGATCAGGCCGAGGAAGATCAGGCTGGTGGTGAAGGTGCCCAGCGCGAGGCCGGTCGGCTCGCCCGGCTGAGCGACCTTCGGGGAGGCGAGCCAGTCGCCGATGTTCGCGCCCAGCGGGCGGGTCAGGATGTAGGCAAGCCAGAAGGACAGCACCGGGTTCGCACCGAACTTCCACAGCAGCGTGATCGCAGCGATGAGACCGAGCGGCAGCAGCACCGAGGCGCCCGGGCTCCAGCCGGTGAGCTCGAGGGTCCAGTCACCGGTCGCGGTGCCGAGCGCGAAGGTGACGAGAACGGCGAGCCAGTAGAACGACTCGCGCGGTAGCGTGGTGACCGAGTGGATCGACAGCGTGCGCTCGCGCAGCCACCACACGCCGAAGACCACCGCGAGCAGCACCGAGAAGACCGCGGAGCTGATCCACAGTGGCACATTGAGCTGGTCGGTGAGGATGTCGGTGTACAGGGTCCCCGTGACGCTGACAACGACCACGGTCAGCCAGTAGGGGAACGGGACGTACCGCTTCAGCCGCAGCTGGACGGCCAGGACCACCACGAACACCCCGGTGAAGATCCAGGCCGTGTTCACCAGGCCGACGCCCAGCTTCATGTTGATCCAGTCGGCGAAGCTCTCCCCCACCGTGGTGCACAGGATCTTGATCACCCAGAACCAGATGGTGACCTCGGGAACCTTGTTGAGCATGAGGCGCCCGCTGCGCGTGCGCGCTTCCGTAGTCGTTGTCATGCAGGGAGGTTTACGCGGGGAACCTGCAAGCAACCTGACTACGTGACCGCACGCACCGCCGGGAGCGTCACCTCGACATGACCGCGGCCGTCCGCGATCGCCCGGACCTCCACACCGGCCGAGGCGGCAATGCGCCGGACCACCGGCAACCCCAGCCCATATCCATCGCCGCCGGTCACACCCGCCTCGAAGACCCGCTCGACGTCCGCGGGATCGAAGCCTGGGCCGTCGTCCAGGACATCGACCACGACGGTCGCACCCTGGTTGCGCGCGGTGATCCACACACGCGTCTTCGCGTGCCGCTGGCCGTTCTCCAGCAAGGGTGACAGCAGCGACACGGCGACATCTGGCGCCAGGGCCACCTCGATCCTCGCGGGAAAGGCGACCTCGACCGCGCGATTGCCGATCGCCTGCCGCGCTGCGGAGCGCAGATCGCACCGGGTCCCCTCGTCCGTGCGGGCGCGCGCGGCGCGCAGAATCGTCGTGATCGCCGCGTCGAGGCGGTCTACCTCGCTCAGTACCGCGTCCGGCGGCACCGGCTCACCGGACAGCTGCGCCAGCTGCGCCTCACCCCGCAGGACCGTGAGCGGTGTCCGCAGCTCGTGGGCGATCTCGTCGGTGAGCCGGCGCTCGTCCGCCAACGCGTTGTCGACGCGCTCCAGGAGGCGGTCCAGCGTCTGTCCCAGTTCCCCGAACTCGTCGCGGGGGACGCCGAGGTTGAAGCGGCGCCCGGGTTCGTGATGGCCCCAGTCGTCGGCGAGAGCGGCCATTTCGTGCACGACCCGCAGCGCGCGGTGCACCACGAGATGCGCGACACCACCGGCGAGGAGGACCGTGAGGCCGCCCAGGATCAGCGACAAGGTCAGACTGCGCTGCTCGGACGTCTCATAAGGCGTGAGGTCCACCCGGACGACCACCATGACGTGGCGGCCGTCGACCGGGACATGCCGCGCGTACAGGAGGGAGTCGCCGACGGTCGCGGTCTGCGAACGCCCCGAGTCCGCCAGCTCCTCGACACGCCTGACCACGCTCGCCGGTACGTTCCCGTCGATCAGGCGGCCGTCGGCATACACCCAGGCGACCTCGTCCAGCGCCTCACTGCCGTTCTCCGTGAGCACGACACGGCCACCCTTGCCGGTGACATTCGCCGCGACCGCCTCGGCGCGCGTGCGGGCCAGATCGTGCGCGTCGGCGTCCGTCACCCTGCTCAGCAGCACGTGCGAGACGACGACCAGGATGGCGACCACGGCGGTGGCGATCAGGACGGTGAGCGCGACGACGCTTCTGCGGAAGCCCGTCACTGCCATCGGTAGCCCACGCCGCGGACGGTCGCCAGACGTTCGGCCACGCCCAGCGGACCGAGCTTGGTCCGCAGCCGGCGCACATAGGAGTCGAGGGTGTTGTCGCTGACGTGAGCCCCGTGCGGCCAGCCGGCGGCGACGAGGGCGTGGCGGCGCACCGCGTCGCCCTGCGAGGCGATCAGGCGGCCCAGCAGCCGGAACTCGGTCGGGGTCAGGCTCATGCTCACCGAATCGTAGGTCACCACGTGCTTCGAAGGATCGAGGACGACCTCGTGCGATGCGCGCGCCACGGTGGCCCGGCGCAGCAGCGCCCGGACGCGGACCAGCAGTTCCGGGATGTCGAAGGGTTTGGTCATGTAGTCGTCGGCGCCCGCCTCGAAGCCGCCCACCTTGTGATGCAGACCGTCCAGGGCGGTGAGCATCAACACCGGCACGTCGACGCCGCGAGCCCGCAGGGCCAGGCAGACATCGCGGCCGTCGGCGTCCGGCAGCCCGAGATCCAGGACGACCAGCTGGGGCACCGGCGTGAGGTGCCGTAGCAGGCTGTCGGCCGTGGCGGCCACGGAAACGGTGTGACCGTCGTGCTCCAGGGCACGTCTGAGGATGCCGCGAACCGCCGCGTCGTCTTCGCACACCAGGATGAAAGCCACGTGCCGACCCTAGATTCTCGCGTCTCAATACTCCATCCGCCCCGGCCAGGTACTTGACGCCGGCCCGCTCCCTGCCGGGACGGCACGGTGGCGCGTCCGAGCGTATGCAAGACCTCCCAGGGGTGAGCTTGATCGAAGAGGTAGCCTCGGCTGTCGGTAACCCCCTCAACTCCGGTTTTCGCCGCAGTGGCTCACGCCCGTCCTCACGACGCTGCTTGTCGTCCTTCGCCGCGGCATCAGCGACGGCACCCGCGAGCGTGGTGGTTGAGTTGACCTGCGCGCTCCAGGGCTTCACCAAGTCCTCGGGTAATTGGGCGCACACAAGATTGCAGAGGCGCAGGCAGGCCGAAGCGGCGTGCAGCGCCCTCCGCCTCCTGGGTCGATCCTGTACGGACATCGCACGAGGACCCATACGGGCCGAGTCGCATCCCGGACACGGTCAGAGGGCAGCGAATTGGCCTGATCCCTCTGGCCACTTGAGCGTGAACCCGCTCCTGGCTGCGCACCGGGGCAGGGTGAGGTTGCACACACCACGCCCTCGATGAAGACGATCACCACCAGCAGTGGGGAGAGGCCGTGGACTGCCGGAAACCCGCTGGCGATGGCGCCCCACCCAGGGTGATCAGGACACAGGTGTGGGCGGTGATGCGAGTGTTGCCGGCAGGAGCGGTGCAGGGCGCGGCCGGAAGTCTGTTCTGCGCCCACTCACTCCGAGGGCCCAGGCATCCTTGCCTACTCTCCGAACTGTAGGACGGATGGCCTGGCTCCACCTCGCCGCCTCGCGATCTCTAGCCTCGCGCTTTCACGAGTCGTGCTGTCCGGCTGGTGATCAGGAAAGCAGAAAGTGCCTCTGACCAGCAATGCTGGCGATTTGGGCCGTTTTCGCAGGTGAGGGTAGGGGTCCCGGGTTCCGCGTGACTTTGAGTGAGTAGCTGACGTGGCTGAGAGCTTCGTGTCCGTGCCGGGTGTGAACGGCGTTGGCCTCCCACCCGTCCCTCGGCGTCCGGCGCGTCTACACCTCGATGTGCGAGCCCATGATGACCGTGCGGTCGCGGGGCAGGCCGAAGTACTCGGCGGCGTCGGCGGTGATGTAGGAGGTGGCGATGAACAGCCGCTTGCGCCAGGGCGCCATCGTGTGTGCCTTTCCGCGTCGGAGTTCGATCTTCGACAGGAAGTAGGACGCCTGGTCGAGTTGCAGCGGCCCTTCGGTCCGGGCCGGGTCGAGCATCGCCAGTATGCCGGGCACGTCCGGTGTCTCCATGTAGCCGAACCGGGCGGTGACGTGGAAGATCCCGTCGTCGCTGTAGCCAAGGTCGTCGACGACGATCCGCTGGCCGGCCGGGACGCGGGGCACGGGCTCGGTCTCGATGGACAGGATCACGACATGGTCGTGGCGCACGTGATTGTGCTCGACGTTCGCCCGCATGGCCAGGGGCGCGGTCTGCTTGCCCCGGTTGAGGAAGACGGCCGTGCCGGGGATCCGGAGCGTCGACACCTCCCCGGTGCGCAGGCGGTCGATGAACTCCGGCAGCGGGCCTTCCTCGCGTGCGCGTTCCGCGGTGACCAGTTCGCGGCCGCGTTGCCAGGTCGTCATGACGGTGAACACGGTGAGGCCGATCAGCAGCGGCAGCCACGCGCCGTGGACGAGCTTGGTCAGGTTGGCCGCCACGAACAGCAGGTCCACGAAGAGCAGCACGGTGGCGCCGATGGCAATCAGCCACCTGGGCGTGCCCCATTTCGCGCGGGCGACGTAGAAGAACAGCAGGGTGGTGATGGTGATGGTGCCGGTGACCGCCATGCCGAACGCGAAGGCCAGCGCGGTGGAGCTGCGGAAGGCGAAGACCAGGGTGAGGACCGAGACCATGAGCAGCCAGTTGATCCAGGGGACGTAGATCTGGCCGATGGTGGACTCGGAGGTGTGCGCGATGCGCAGCCTTGGCAGGTAGCCGAGCTGGGCGGCCTGGGAGGTGACCGAGTACGCGCCGGTGATCACTGCCTGGGAGGCGATGACGGTGGCCGCCGTGGCCAGCAGGATCATCGGCCACTGTCCCCAGTCGGGCACGAGCAGGAAGAACGGGCTGCTTATGTTGTGCGGATCGGTGAGGATCAGCGCGCCCTGGCCGAGGTAGCTCAGGATGCACGCGGGGAAGACGAGGATCAGCCAGGCGCGGGTGATCGAACGGCGGCCGAAGTGCCCCATGTCGGCGTAGAGCGCCTCGGCGCCGGTGACCGCGAGCACGACCGCGGCCAAAGCAAAGAAGGCGGTGCCGAAATGGCCGAACAGAAAGCCCAGGGCGTAGGTCGGCGACAGCGCCCGCAGGATCTGCGGGTGGTCGGTGATGCCGGCGACGCCGCTCGCGCCGATGGCCGCGAACCAGACGATCATGACGGGTCCGAACACCCGGCCCACCGCCGCGGTTCCCCTGCGCTGCACCACGAACAGCAACACGATGATCACCGCGGTGATGGGCACCACCGCACTGTCCAGCGACGGCTGGACGACCTTGAGCCCCTCGACCGCGGACAGCACCGAGATCGCCGGTGTGATCATGCTGTCACCGAAGAACAGCGACGCACCGAAGATGCCCAGTGCGGCCAGTACGACGGCGGCCCGCCCGCCCCGCTGGGAGCCCCACCGCCGCAGCAGGGTGATCAGCGCCATGATGCCGCCCTCGCCGTCGTTGTCGGCGCGCATCGCCAGCAGCACATAGGTGACCAGGACGATGATCACCACCGACCAGAACACCAGTGACACCACCCCGTACACGTTCTGGGTGGTGACCGGGACGGGGTGCGGATCGCTCGGGTTGAACACGGTCTGCAGGGTGTAGATCGGGCTGGTCCCGATGTCGCCGAAGACCACGCCGAGAGCACCGATCACCAGCGCGAGGCGCACCGAGTCGTGCGTGCCCGCCCGAGGAGCCTCCGGCGCCGCCGATGCGGGTCCGTCATCTGCCGCGGTGCTCTGCCGGCGACCGGCCATGGTGATCCTCCTCCGTACGGGCCGCTGAACTGCAGGCCGGGGCATCGGGGCGGACGATACCTATCCCACAACGCAACCTCCGGTAGGGGGTGCCGCTTCGTCTCGAAGGACGTCTCGCACGGTCGGCCCGCAGGAGGGCGCCGGCTGTGCACCGGGAGACGTGAAGCACCTCCAAGCCCCGCTGCTCGCACGATCGCATAGGCGGCGAGCGACGACGCCACGTTCACGCCGACGACGCGCCGTCCGAACGGTGTAATGATCACCGCGGCGCTCGCACGCGATCGAACGCCTGGTGACCTTGACCGACACCACGCCCAACTCGCTGCTCCTGGAACGAGCGGCCGACCCCGCGACCGCACAGTCACCGGCTGGCTCGCGCCAGCCCGCGCCGACGACCTGCGCGTGATCACCTCCGCGGCAACCCTGGTAGAGGTGGTCCACCCTCGGATCAACCGCCCGGCCCTGGAATGCACGTTGTCCCGCCTGGTCGTCGAACCGGTCACCGAGCCCCTCGCCCGCCACGCCGCCGCACTCTCGCCGACACCGGCCTGCACGGACACAAGTACGCCCTCGACGCCATGCTCACCGCCACCGCCCTCACCGCCCCCGGCCGCGTTGATCAGGATCAGGACCCAGAACAGGACCAGGTCACCGGCGTCGACCAGGAGGAAAAGTGATGGGACGAAGGCCCAGGACATCGTGAAGGCGCCGTAGGTCTGCTTCTTGCCCCAGCGGAACGTCAGGTGGCTGACCAGCGGCAGCCACGCGAGGCCGGCGATGAACCAGGTGAGCATGACGAGCGACGCCTCTTCCTCGGTGAAGCCCATGACGTGCACGCCGAAGTAGATGGAGACGGTGGCGGTCACGCTGAACGGGGCCCACCCGAACGCGGTCATCCCCATCAGCAGCCGGACGTAGCGTGACTTCAACAGCCCGAGGAAGCCTGCGGCCACTGCCAGGCGACGCCATGTCAGACAGTGCGCGGAATATGGTGCCCGGCCCTCCGGCGGCGCGCCGCTCGGCGCGATCACCGTGGCCACGGCCGTCCGTGCAGGGTCACAGGTGCTCTCACCTGCCCATACGGAGCAAACCTCCTCGGGGTCCCGCTAAGGCGTCATCGTGCACCTGCCAAGATGTCCCCATTCAGCACAAGTCCCCGCTTCGACCCCCGCGCCGTGGGTACGCCACAGATATCCTCTATCTTCCCATTTGCGCATGTAGCGCCTCATTCGTCCTATAATGAGGCGTTCCTACCACCCTGGTCTGGCGACCCTTCGGACCGGTGCTGGATGGATGATCATCGCCCGCCGGGCCATCGTCCGTCATGGCTGCACCTGGAACCGGTCACCACCGGACAGGGGGTGCACGGCTATGACGGCCCCCATAGAGGTCACCGGCTCAGCCGCCGAGGCGCAGCCGGAGTCCGTGCTGTCCGGGATGGGCGAGGGGATCGAGGGCCGGTCGCTCGGGCAGATCGCGTGGATGCGGTTCAAGCGTGACAAGGTCGCGGTCGCGGGCGGCATCGTCGTTCTCTGCCTGCTGGTGCTGGCAGTCTTCGCCAAGGTCATCGAATCCGTCTTCAAGCTTGATCCGGACGCCTTCCACCAGAATCTGATCGATCCGGTGCTGCTCAGGCCCAAAGGGGCCTGGGGCGGGATCAGCTGGGACCATCCCCTCGGCGTCGATCCACAGTTCGGCCGCGACCTGCTCGCGCGGATCATCGAAGGTGCATGGGTGTCACTGGCGGTCGCGTTCGGCGCGACCATGCTGTCGGTGACTCTCGGCACGGTGCTCGGCGTGGCCGCCGGCTATTACGGGGGCTGGGTCGACACGGTGATCAGCCGCCTCATGGACATCTTCCTGGCCTTCCCGCTGCTCCTGTTCGCGATCGCTCTGTCCGCCTCCCTTCAGGGCGGCGCCTTCGGACTGCACGGGTTGACGCTCCACATCAGCGTGCTGATCTTCGTGATCGGTTTCTTCAGCTGGCCCTACATGGGCCGCATCATCCGCGGCCAGACGCTTTCGCTGCGCGAGCGCGAGTTCGTCGACGCGGCGCGCACCCTCGGCGCCCGGGGGCCGCACATCCTGTTCAAGCAACTGCTGCCGAATCTCGTCGCACCGATCATCGTCTACTCGACGCTGCTGATCCCGACGAACATCCTCTTCGAGGCCGGTCTGAGCTTCCTCGGCGTCGGCATCCAGCCGCCGCAGGCGTCCTGGGGCGGCATGCTCAACCAGGCCATCAGCCTCTACCAGGCGGATCCGTGGTTCATGCTGGTCCCGGGTCTGGCGATCTTCATCACTGTCCTGGCATTCAACCTGCTCGGCGACGGACTCCGGGACGCCCTGGACCCGCGGAGCAAGTGATGCGCGCACCGATTCCCGGCTCAGGCGAGGGGAGCTCGTCATGAGGAGATCAAAGACCACATTCGTTCTTGCGGGGGCCGCAGTCGCGGCGCTGGTCGTGTCAGCGTGCGGCGGCGGCAACGGCGGCGGCGGAACGGCGGGGAAAGCCCCCGCCTACAACGCCGGCATCACCGGCGTGGTCAATCCCTCCGACCACAAGGGCGGGACAGTGGTGTACCAGCTTTCGAGCACACCGGACTCGATGGACCCCGGCAACACCTACTACGCCTTCATGTGGGACTTCTCCCGGGTCTACGCGCGGGCGCTGACCACCTTCCAGCCCGCACCCAAAGGTGCCGGCCTGAAGCTCGTACCGGACCTCGCGGAGGGGCTCGGCAAGCCCAGTGACAACGGCAAGACCTGGACTTACCACATCCGTCCGGGACTGAAGTTCTCCGACGGCACACCGATCACGACCAAGGACGTCAAGTACGCCATCGAGCGGAGCAACTACGCGCCTGATGTGATGTCCAACGGGCCCACGTACTTCAACGCGCATCTGGTGGACAACACCCCCAAGTACCAGGGGCCGTACAAGGACAAGACCGGCGGCCTGAAGTCGATCGAGACGCCTGACGCCACCACCATCGTCTTCCATCTCAACCAGCCGTTCGCAGACTTCGACTACCTGGTCAGCAATCCGCAGACCGCGCCTGTCCCCCAGGCCAAGGACACCGGCTCGGACTACGTGAAGCACGTGATCTCGTCCGGCTCGTACATGTTCCAGAGCTATCAGGACGGCAAGGGCGCAACGCTGGTGAGGAACCCGAACTGGAGCGCGTCCTCCGACCCGATCCGCAAGCAGCTCCCGGACAAGATCACCGTCCAGTTCAACATCGCCCAGACCACGGTCGACCAGAACCTGATCGCCGGCAACGCCACGCTGGACATCGCGGGCGCCGGCATCGCGGCGCAAAGCCAGGCCGCCGCCTTGAGCAACCCGACCCAGAAGGGACACATCGACGACGCACAGAGCGGCGCACTCGCCTATGTGGCGATCTCCACGGCCGTGAAGCCGTTCGATAATGTGCACTGCCGCAAGGCGGTGGAGTACGCGGTCGACAAGGTCTCCGCGCAGACCGCGACCGGCGGCGACATCCACGGTGACATCGCCACAACGATCCTGCCGCCCACGGTCTCCGGCCACGTCAAGTACGACCTGTACAAGACCCCTGGTTACAAGGGAGCGAACTCGCCGGAGGGCCTCGCCGCAGCCAAGGATGAGCTCAAGCGGTGCGGCCACCCGGGCGGCTTCTCCACCAGCCTCTCCGCCCGGGCCGACCGGCCCAACGAGATCGCGATCGCCCAGGCGGTCCAGGCGTCGCTGAAGAAGGTCGGGATCAACGTCGGCATCCAGCAGTACCCGTCGGGGAAGTACTTCACCGACAACGCCGGCGCGCCGGCCTTCGTCCACTCGCACGGTCTCGGTCTGATGATGACGGCGTGGGCCGCCGACTGGCCGACCGGTTACGGCTTCCTCCAGCAGATCATCGACGGCACGGCCATCAAGGCCTCAGGTAACTCCAACCTGTCCGAGCTGAACGATCCCGGCATCAACCAGATGCTCGACGCGGCCATCGGCAACACCGACGCCGCGGCCCGCACCAAGGCGTGGGGTGACATCGACAAGGCCGCGATGGAGCAGGCGCCTCTGGTGCCTCTGCTCTACCGCAAGGACCCGCTGTACCGCCCGGACCACGCAACCAACGTGTTCGTCACCGAGGCATACGGCATGTACGACTACCTGAACGTCGGCCACAAGTAGCCCTTGGCGGACGCGCGGACCGTACCGGAAACGGAGGAGGTGAAGGGCGGGGCGCCGGCCGACCGGGCCGAGGTCCGGCCGGCAGGGGCCCCGCCGCCCGACCGTGGGTGCGTACATCATCCGGCGCGTAGCGGCGGCGGTGATCCTGCTGTTCGTCGTGACGGCCATTACCTTCGCGATCTTCTTCATGGTGCCACGACTGGCCGGCGAGACCACCACTCAGCTGGCGGCTCAGTACGTCGGCCGCGACCCCAGTCCTGAGGCACTGGCCGCCGTCAAGAAGAACCTGGGTTTCGACCAGCCGCTGTACACGCAGTACTGGCAGTTCGTGCACGGGATCTTCGCCGGCCGCACGTTCCATTTCGGGCCGGATGCCTCTTACTGCCAGGTGCCGTGCTTCGGTTACTCGTTCAAGAGCCACCTGCCGGTCTGGCCGCAGATCACCCAACGCATCCCCGTGACGCTGTCACTGGCCGTGGGGGCGGCGATCATCTGGCTGGTCAGCGGTGTGTCGATCGGCGTGCTGTCGGCGCTCAAGCGCGGCTCGTTCTTCGACCGGCTCTCCATGGGCATCGCGCTGGCCGGCGTCTCGCTGCCGATCTTCTTCACCGCGCTGGTTTCGCTCGCACTGTTCAGCTACAAGTGGTCGATCTTCCCGAACCTGCACTACGTGCCCTTCACCTCGGACCCGCTGATGTGGGCGAAGAATTTGGTACTGCCCTGGGTCACCCTCGCCTTCTTGTACTCGGCGCTGTACGCCCGGCTCACCCGGGCAGGCATGTTGGAGACGATGAGCGAGGACTACATCCGCACCGCACGGGCCAAGGGCCTCACCGAACGGACGGTGGTCGTCAGGCACGGTCTGCGTGCCGCCCTCACCCCGATCATCACGATCTTCGGCCTGGACATGGGTCTGCTGCTCGGCGGCGCCGTACTGACCGAGACCGCCTTCTCGCTGCCAGGAGTCGGGCAGTACGCGGTGCAGGCGATCACCGACAACGACCTGCCGAAGATCATGGCCGTGACCACACTGGCTGCCTTCTTCATCGTCGTGGCCAACCTCGTGGTGGATGTGCTGTACGTCGCCGTCGACCCCCGGGTGAGGTACTCATGAGCCGCAAACCTCGCGAACAGCCGCCGATGGGGTCGTCCATTGGCGGTGTGGAGGCGGGCCGCGGCGCGCCGCCCGGTACCGGCTTTCTCCACATACGCGACCTGCGCATCCACTTCGACACCGACGACGGTCTGGTCAGGGCCGTGGACGGCATTTCCTTCGAGCTGGATCGGGGCCGGACGCTGGGGATCGTCGGCGAGTCCGGGTCCGGCAAATCGGTGACCTCGCTGGGCATCATGGGCCTGCACCGCACGCTCAAGGCCAAGATCTCCGGCGAGATCTGGCTGGACGACGAAGAACTCATCTCCGCCCCTCCCGAACGCGTGCAGCACCTGCGGGGCCGCAAGATGGCGATGATCTTCCAGGACCCGTTGACCGCGATGCACCCCTTCTACACAATCGGCGCCCAGATCACCGAGGCCTACCGGGTGCACCACCCGAAAACGAGCCGCAAGGAGGCCCGCCTACGGGCGGTCGAGATGCTCGAAAGGGTGGGAATCCCGCAACCCGCCACCCGGGTGGACGACTATCCGCACCAGTTCTCCGGCGGTATGCGTCAACGCGCAATGATCGCCATGGCTCTGGTCAACGACCCCTCGCTGCTGATCGCGGACGAGCCGACGACCGCACTGGACGTCACCGTCCAGGCGCAGATCCTGGACCTCGTCCGGGAGCTCCAACAGGAGTTCGGTTCCGCGGTGATCATCATCACTCACGACCTGGGGGTGGTGGCCGAGTTGGCCGACGACATCCTGGTGATGTACGCCGGCAAGTGCGTGGAGAAGGGCGAGGCCAAGCAACTGTTCACGGCGCCCGAGCATCCGTACACCTGGGGCCTGCTGGGCTCCATGCCGCGCATGGACCGCGAAATGCAGGCGCGGCTGATCCCGATCGCCGGGAACCCGCCGAGCCTGATCAGACTGCCGCTCGGATGCGCGTTCCACCCGCGCTGCCCGTTTGCCGACCGCAACGGTGACAAGTCCCGCACGGAGGTCCCCAAGCTGACCGACGCGTCAGGCACCGGCCATCTCGTGGCCTGCCATCTGCTGCCCGAGGAACGGCGCCGGATCTTCGCCAAGGAAGTGGCGCCCGGGCTGTGAGGCCGGACGAAGGCTGTACGGCCGGAGAAGGATGTGGAGGTCTCATGGGACGCACGCAGACCACCGATCACGAGCCCCTGCTGAACGTCCAGGGGCTGGTGAAGCACTTCCCCATCACCCACGGCCTGCTGCGCCGTCAGGTCGGCGCGGTGCGGGCGGTGGACGGCATCGACTTCAGCGTGCTGCCCGGAGAGACGCTGGGCGTGGTCGGCGAGTCGGGCTGCGGCAAGACCACGACCGGGCGGCTGATCATCCGGCTCCTCGAGCCCACCGCAGGGAAGATCGAGTTCGAGGGGCACGACATCACGCACCTGTCGCCGGGCGCGATGCGACCTCTGCGCAAAGACATCCAGATGATCTTTCAGGACCCGTTCTCCTCCCTCAATCCCCGGCACACCGTCGGCACGATCGTCGGCGATCCCTTCCGGCTGCAGAAGGTGAAGACCGCACAGGGAGTGAAGCGCGCCGTCCAGGACCTGCTGGAACTGTGCGGGCTCAGCCCCGAACACTACAACCGCTACCCGCACGAGTTCTCCGGCGGCCAACGGCAACGCATCGGCGTGGCCAGGGCGCTGGCGCTGCGGCCGAAGATGATCGTGGCGGACGAGCCGGTATCGGCGCTGGACGTCTCCATCCAGGCCCAGGTGGTCAACCTGCTGGACGATCTCCAGGAGGAGCTGGGCCTCACCTACGTGATCATCGCGCACGACCTTTCGGTCATCCGGCACGTCTCGACGCGGGTGGCGGTGATGTACCTGGGAAAGGTGGTGGAGATCGGCGGCAGGGAGTCGCTGTACCGCGGGCCCATGCACCCCTACACGGTGGCACTGATGTCCGCGGTCCCCGTCCCGAACCCCGAGCGCCGCACCAAACGCGAACGGATCCTCCTCACGGGTGACGTGCCCTCGCCCGTGAACCCACCCCCCGCCTGCCGCTTCCACACCCGCTGCTGGAAGGCGCAGGACATCTGTAAGGTGCAGGAACCACCGCTGAGAGAGCTCAAGCGGGGACACCTGGTGGCCTGCCACTTCCCGGAAAACATGTCTGGCGAAGCAGACTAGCCTGCGCGGGGCGTCGGCCCCGGCGCAGGACCGCGGCAGCGAATACACGTCGAGGCGTCCAGCAGCTGTGCGGCAGGTGGGGCGTGGTGCAGTCGATGGGGCGCGTCGGGTCGGCCCTGGACAATGCCGCCGCGCAGTCGTTCCACTCGGTCCTCAAGGTCGAGTACATCTACCGGCACACCTTCGCCACCCGCGCCGAGGCCCGGCTGAAGACCGCGACGTGGATCGCGGACTTCTACAACACGAAACGCCGTCACAGCGCGGCCGGCGGGAAGCCGCCCGTCGAGTTCGAACGGATCGTCCAGGAAACGCGAGCTCGGACCGATCAGGAAGGCCGGGCCGCATAACCAACGTCTCTACGCAACCAGGGGATTGACAGGATCGACCTCTCGTTCGCCGAGTACGCGGGCGACTGGCCGGGCCGCCCGCTCGCCCTGCACCCCCGGCCATCGCCCGCGCGGTCGCTGAGATCGTGCAGCGCGCCGAGGACGCACTCGACGCCCCCGAGCGGCGGACCGCACCGGCCGACGCCACTGTGGCAGAACGAGCCCTGCAGTCCATGGACTTCGCACCGCCGCCCGGGAAGGTCGTCGACGACGCCGCAGTACTCACCCGACTCGCCACGGTGGAAGCGGCGCTGGAACAACTCCGCCGGGCGGCCGCCGAACCGTTCTCTGTCAAGTTCAGCGTGTTGAGACATGGTCAGCCAACTGCCGCAGTGAGCCGGCTACGGAAGGTGAACAGCGACCTGCGCCGCACTCTCGCTCTGTACGAGGAGGCGATCCGCCAGCTGGCCATCGAAAACGACGCACTGCGCAGCGGCGGCACCGTTCTTCCACTGCCCAGCCGCAGCAGGCCCGCGCCACCCGGGCCGTCCTGAATCCGACACCCCCCGCTGGCGCCTGGCGTGGATATGGTCGCTGGGCGTGGCGCTCAGCCGACTACCGGTGATCAAGTGGAGTTGATCAAGCCGTGCGTGCCGACGGCGTGCTCGTTCCTGCCCGGGTCGCGTCGGTGCCCCAGCTGGCCAGCAGTCGCAGGGCCTCCGCGGACGGGGAGTTC
>NZ_JBSFHA010000017.1:0-143793 GCF_053596855.1 Streptomyces sp. NPDC001617 | reverse complement strand
CGCCGGAGGCGCCCACGCCCACCTGGTAGTTGACCCGTGCGCTGCCGCCCTGGCCGAACGCGCTGCTGATGATCGTGTCAGACCTCCACCACGACCGGCAGGATCATCGGCCTGCGGCGATACGTGTCGGAGACCCACTTGCCGAGGGTGCGACGGATCAGTTGCTGCAGCTGATGCGGTTCCACCACGCCGTCCTGGGCCGAGCGCTCCAGGACCTCCGTGATCTTCGGGATCACGTCCCCGAAGGCGGAGTCCTCGATGCCCGAGCCGCGGGCCTGGATGTGCGGCCCGCCCGTGATCTTGCCGGTGGACGAGTCCACGACGAGGAAGACCGAGATGATGCCCTCGTCACCGAGGATCTTGCGGTCCTTCAGCGCCGGCTCGCCGACGTCGCCGACCGAGAGACCGTCGACGTAGACGTAACCGGCCTGAACCTTGCCCGAGATCTTCGCCTTGCCCTCGACAAGGTCGACGACCACGCCGTCCTCGGCGATGACGATGCGGTCGTGCGGGACGCCGGTCATGGCGCCCAACTCGGCGTTGGCGCGCAGGTGGCGCCATTCGCCGTGGACCGGCATCAGGTTCTTCGGTCGGCAGATGTTGTAGAAGTACAGGAGCTCGCCGGCCGAGGCATGACCCGAGACATGGACCTTGGCGTTGCCCTTGTGGACGACGTTGGCGCCCCAGCGGGTCAGGCCGTTGATCACGCGGTAGACCGCGTTCTCGTTGCCGGGGATCAACGACGACGCGAGGATCACCGTGTCGCCCTGGACGATCCGGATCTGGTGGTCGCGGTTGGCCATGCGGGACAGGGCCGCCATCGGTTCGCCCTGCGAACCCGTGCAGACCAGGACCACCTCGTGGTCCGGGAGGTCGTCGAGCGTCTTGACGTCGACCACCAGGCCCGGCGGGACCTTCAGATAGCCGAGGTCCCGGGCGATGCCCATGTTGCGGACCATCGAGCGGCCGACGAAGGCGACCCGGCGGCCGTACTCATGGGCCGCGTCCAGGATCTGCTGGATGCGGTGGACGTGGCTGGCGAAGCTCGCCACGATGATCCGCTTGCTGGCGCTCGCGAAGACCTGCCGCAGGACGTTCGAGATGTCGCGCTCGGGCGGGACGAAGCCCGGGACCTCGGCGTTCGTCGAGTCGGCGAGGAGCAGGTCGATGCCTTCCTCGCTGAGACGTGCGAACGCGTGTAGATCCGTGAGACGGCCGTCCAGCGGGAGCTGGTCCATCTTGAAGTCGCCCGTGTGGACCACCATGCCCGCAGGGGTGCGGATGGCGACCGCCAGGGCGTCCGGGATGGAGTGGTTGACCGCGACGAACTCGCAGTCGAAGGGACCGACGCGCTCGCGGTTCCCCTCCGCCACCTCGAGGGTGTACGGACGGATGCGGTGCTCCTGGAGCTTGGCCTCGATCAGGGCGAGGGTCAGCTTGGAGCCGATCAGCGGGATGTCCGGCTTCTCCCGGAGGAGGTACGGGACGCCGCCGATGTGGTCCTCGTGCCCATGGGTCAGGACGATGCCCTCGATGTCGTCGAGGCGGTCCCGGATGGACGAGAAGTCCGGCAGGATCAGGTCGATTCCGGGCTGCTCCTCCTCGGGGAAGAGCACTCCGCAGTCGACGATCAGCAGACGGCCGCCGTATTCGAAGACCGTCATGTTTCGGCCGATCTCACCGAGACCGCCGAGCGGGGTGACCCGCAGGCCGCCTTCGGGGAGCTGCGGGGGCGAACCGAGTTCAGGATGCGGATGACTCAAAAGACTCTCCTCACCACACGCGCCACGTACCGGTCGGGCACGTGGCGCGCGTGACGTTCGTGCGTGTAGCAGTTGTCGTTGTGGGATGCAGGCACCGGTGGCCTGCTCTATTCAGTTGTGAAGCCTGTGGTGCCAAGTCTGGTGTTAGAGCTGTACCCCGCCGGCGGCAAGATCGATCTTGAGCTGCTCGATCTCTTCCGGGGTGCACTCGACCATGGGCGCGCGCAGGGGGCCCGCGGGCAGGCCCTGGAGGGCGAGTGCGGCCTTCGTCGTCATGACGCCCTGGGTGCGGAACATGCCCGTGTACACCGGGAGCAGCTTCTGGTGGATCTCGGCGGCCTTCTGTACGTCGCCCGAGACGAAGGCGTCCACGAGGGCGCGCAGGTCGGGCGTGACCACGTGGCCGACCACCGAGACGAAGCCGACCGCGCCGACCGAGAGCAGCGGCAGGTTCAGCATGTCGTCGCCGGAGTACCAGGCCAGGCCCGAGCGGGCGATGGCCCAGCTGGCGCGGCCCAGGTCACCCTTGGCGTCCTTGTTGGCGACGATCCGGGGGTGCTCGGCGAGTCGGACCAGCGTCTCGGTGCTGATCGGGACACCACTGCGGCCAGGGATGTCGTAGAGCATGACCGGCAGCTCGGCGGCGTCGGCGACGGCCGTGAAGTGCCGGTACAGGCCCTCCTGCGGGGGCTTGTTGTAGTAGGGGGTGACGACCAGGAGGCCGTGTGCGCCCACCCGCTCGGCCTCGCGCGCCAGCTCGATGCTGTGGTGGGTGTCGTTCGTGCCGACTCCGGCGACCACGTGCGCCCGGTCGCCGACGGCTTCGAGGACCGCTCGTACGAGTTCCGATTTCTCCGCGTCGCTGGTGGTCGGGGACTCGCCGGTGGTGCCGTTGATGATCAGGCCGTCGTTGCCTGCGTCCACCAGGTGGGTGGCGAGCCGCTGCGCGCCGTCGAGGTCGAGTGCGCCGTCCGCCGTGAAGGGCGTGACCATGGCGGTGAGGACCCGCCCGAAGGGGGTCTGCGGAGTCGAGGTCGGAGCCATGGGTAACACGCTACTCGGTGCTCAATGCGTGGTCTGCCCTTGGGGTGCGGGATAAGTCCGGACAAATGCGGAGCCCGGTACTGCCTGCTCGGGGGTTCAAGCAGTACCGGGTCCGTTTGATCAGGCTAGATGAATTTCACCAATACCCGCAATTGGGACACTTCACCTGGCTGACCCGCACATGTGTGCCCTGCCGGGGAACGAGGGTGCGTCACGGCGCCACACGGCCGTTCGCGTTGAAGGCCGCGTACGTCAGCGGCATGAGCTTGGCCCACTCCGCCTCCATCTTCTCGCCGACCATCTCGATCTCCCGCTGGGGGAAGGACGGAACCTTGGCCAGCTCATGCTGGGTGCGCAGGCCGAGGAAGTGCATCAGGGAGCGGGCGTTGCAGGTGGCGTACATCGAGGAGAAGAGGCCGACGGGAAGGACGGCCCGGGCGACCTCACGGGCGACGCCCGCGGCGAGCATCTCCTGATAACGCTCGTACGCCTGGATGTACGACTCCTGCATCGCGCGTGCCACGATCTCCTGCTGGGCTTCGGTGCCCTGCACGAACTCGTATTTGCCCGGACGTCCCTGCTGGACGAGTTTGCGGTCCTCGCCGGGGACGTAGAAGACCGGCTGAAGTTCCCTGTAGCGGCCCGACTCCTCGTTGTACGAGTTGTGCACGACGAAGTCATTGGCGAGGAAGTTGTGCCAGGGGCCTTCCACGGAGAGGTCGTACGTCATTTCCTCGCCGTCGGCCTCGATGGTGACGACCCGGTCCGGCACCGCTGTGGCGATCTTGCCGTCACGCTGGGCCAGTGCCTGCTCCCCCGCGCTCTTGGTGGCGTGGCAGGGCTCGCAGGCGGGCGCGAGGTTCTTCTCGTCGAGGGCCTGCAGCAGGTCGCCGGCCACGGGGACGACGTGGTCCAGGGCGAGTTGGTCCCGCGGGAAGTCGTGACCGCACAGGTGGCAGGTGTCGACCTCCTTGATCAGTCGCTCGCGCTGCATCGAGGTCCACACGCCGATGCCGCGCCGCAGGCTCGGCGGAATCAGCGCCGGTGACGGCCGCGGCGCTGTGCCACCCACCAGCACGTCGTCCCCGACGGTGAGCTCCCCCGCCTTGCACCAGCCCTCCGGGGTGAAGACGGCGTGGTCGACCGTGCAACGGAGAGTCCTGCCCGAAGCCGTGGTGATCTTGATGAGCTGCTTGACACCGGACTCGATCACGTCGACGATCCTCGCCCGCTGGGCGAGCAGGGTTTCCTCGTCGTGGCAGCGGACATGGCTGCGACGCACCGACTCGAGCTTGCGGAGACGAGTGCTGGAATGCTGCTCCCGGAACTCGGCGACGGCGGACTCGGCCGCCTCACGGTTCTCGTACAGGCCGAGGTGGTGGTTGGTGTCGCCGCGCCGCACCTGAGCCATCCACTTGCCCGCCCGGCTGTGCCAGGTCACACCCCCGGCCGAGTGCGGCAGGCGGTCTTCGACATCCGAATGCCACAGCCGGTACAGCTCGGCGATGGTACGTCGGCGCAGGTGGCCGGCCTCGCTCTCCAGCGTGATCTCCGTGTCCCCCGCGATGCACCAGCCCACGCGGTGCCGCATGAACTCGCGGAAGACGAAGATCGGGGCGCTGATGAAGAAGGTCATCGAGTTGTGTTCGAACGGGCTGCCGTGCCGGTCCCGCATGAGGTAGTTGATCAGGCCCTTGGAGCGCTCGGGGTCCTTGCCCAGCTCGTCCAGGGACTGTTCGCCGACTGTCGAGACACGGGCGGCGAACAGCACGTCGGCGTCGGACGCGGTGTGCTTGACGAGCTCGACGGTGACATCACTGCGGAAGCCGGGCTTGAGGTCGTCGGCGGGGGTGTCGGTCACGGCTCGGAGGGTCCTTCCATCACTTCTGGCGGGCGGCGCCCACTCTACGGGGCGGCACTGACAACGGGCTTTCGGTGCCGGGTCGCGACATACGGCGGCGAATTTCTGTGAATTCGGCGAAACCGGGCACCTTTGGGGGCACTCGACCGTCTGTGTAGATGACAGTCACTCGTTCGACACCAGACGCTCGACCCAGCTCGCCCCAGAAGGAGAAACACCCCATGTTCCGCCGGCGCGAACCCGTCCCGTTCGCCTTCCTCGCCGAAGCCGACAGGTTCAACAGCAATGTCGCGCCCCCTCCCCGTGAGCGGGCGTCCGCCGGTCAGATAACCGGGCGTTGGCTGCTCGGACTCACCATCGTCGCCGCGCTCGTCGGCTCCCTGGTCCTTGGCATGCCGGCGCTGTCCACGAACACCAGTACGGCGACTCAGCAGTCACAGGCGTCCCAGGGGCACTGACTCCTTCCGGACCCCCAATGGTGGTGAGCAGGGACACAGGCGGATAGCCTCACCGGGCACAGCCCACGCATGGATTGAGTGAGGACCAGCCGTGCCCCTGCCCTTCCTGACGGCCGACCGCGCTTTCGAGACCGCCGACGACGTCGCGCTGCCCTTCGACGACCGCGACCACTGGCGACGCCCCTACCGTCTGGGACCGTGGCGTGTGGGCGTGGCCGCGCTGGCGCTGCTGTTCGCCTCGTTCGTGCTGTTCGCGGCGGTCATCATCGCGCTCACCGGTTCGGTGTCCGAGGCCGGCGTGATCCTCGGTATCGCGGCGGCCTTCATCCTGGCCGCCATGCGGCTGCTGCGCGTGGGCGTGTGGGTGAGCGCGCGCGGGCTGCGCCATGTCCGGTACTTCGGCACGCGAACGGCGCCCTGGGACCAGGTCGTCGCCGTGCGGACGGTGCAGCAGCCGGTGCGTTGGCTCGGGCTGCCCCGCACGGTGCAGGGGCAGGCGCTGGTCCTCGTACGCAAGGACCGGGCCGCCCAGGACGCGCCGCTGCTGATGACGACGCACAACGCCGACTTCCTTGCGCGTCCGGGGTCGTTCGACCGGGCGGCGGACACCATCGAGGCGTGGGCCGCGGAGAGTCGGCACCCCTGAGGCGGAAGATTCAGCGGGCGGATTGACGCAGCGCGATCGCCCGTTGCATCGCCTTGCGGGCGCGGGGCGTGTCGCGGGCGTCGTGGTAGGCCACGGCGAGGCGGAACCAGCTGCGCCAGTCGTCCGGTGCCGCCTCCGTCTCGGCCTTGCGCTTGGCGAAGACCTCGTCGGCCGAGTCGCGGTCGATCCTGCCGCCGGCCGTGCGCTTCAACTCGTCGACGGGCAGGCCGCCTTCGGCGTCCAGCTCGGCGGCGAGGGCATTGGCCCGACGGACGAACTGGGTGTTCTTCCACAGGAACCACAGGCCGATGACCGGCAGGATCAGCACCGCCACGCCGAAGGTGACGGTGATGAGCGTGCCGGTCTGGATGAGCATCACGCCGCGGCTGCCGACCAGGACGAAGTAGAAGAGCAGGACGGCGGCCGTTATGGCGTAGGAGATCTTCGCGCGCATGACGTCAGGAGCTCAGTTCAGGTCCAGGAAGTGTTCCAGGCCGAACGTCAGGCCCGGAGTGGTCACCACGCGGCGCGCGCCGAGCAGGATGCCCGGCATGAAGCTGCTGTGGTGGAGGGAGTCATGACGGATCGTCAGGGTCTCGCCCTCGCCGCCGAGCAGGACCTCCTGGTGGGCGAGGAGACCGCGCAGGCGGACGGAGTGGACGGGGACGCCGTCGACATCCGCGCCCCGCGCGCCGTCCAGGCCCGTCTCCGTGGCGTCCGGCGCCGGGGCCGTGCCCGCCTCGGCACGGGCCGAGGCGATGAGCTGTGCCGTGCGCGTGGCCGTACCGCTCGGCGCGTCGACCTTCTTCGGGTGGTGCAGCTCGACCACCTCGACGGACTCGAAGTAGGGCGCGGCGATCTGCGCGAACTTCATGTTGAGCACGGCGCCGATGGAGAAGTTGGGCGCGATGAGCACGCCGGTCTCCGGAGAGGCGGCCAGCCAGCCGTTCAGCCGCGCGAGGCGCTCGTCGGTCCAGCCCGTGGTGCCGACGACCGCGTGGATGCCGTGGCCGAGGCAGTACTCGAGGTTGGCCATCACCGAGTCGGGCGTGGTCAGCTCGACCGCGACCTGGGCGCCGGTCTCCGCGAGGGTCTCCAGCTTGTCGCCCCGGCCGAGTGCGGCGACCAGCTCCATGTCCTCGGCCGCCTCGACGGCCCGTACCGCCTCCGAACCGATACGGCCCTTCGCGCCGAGGACCGCCACGCGCAGCTTGCTCATCTCTCTTGCTTCCTAACGCAGTTACCGAAGACAGCAGTTACCGAAGACGGGTGTCAGGCCACGGCCTCGTGCAGCCGGGACGCCTGCTTGTCCTTCAGTGGGCCGATGACCGACAGCGAGGGCCGCTGTCCCAGGATGTCGCGGGCGATCGCGCGGACGTCGTCCGGGGTGACCGAGGCTATCCGGGCCAGCATGTCGTCGACGGACATCTGCTCGCCCCAGCAGAGCTCGCTCTTGCCGATACGGTTCATCAGCGCGCCGGTGTCCTCGAGGCCCAGGACCGTCGAGCCCCGCAGCTGGCCGATGGCCCGGGCGATCTCGTCGTCGGACAGGCCATGCTCGGCGACGTGGTCGAGTTCGTCGCGGCAGATCTTCAGGACGTCGTGGACCTGGGAGGGGCGACAGCCGGCGTAGACGCCGAACAGACCGCAGTCGGCGAAGCCGGACGTGTACGAGTACACGCTGTAGGCCAGGCCGCGCTTCTCGCGGACCTCCTGGAAGAGCCTCGACGACATTCCGCCGCCGAGGGCCGTGTTCAGCACGCCGAGCGCCCAGCGGCGGTCGTCCGTGCGGGCCAGGCCGGGCATGCCGAGGACGACGTGCGCCTGCTCGGTCTTGCGGCCGAGGAGTTCGACACGGCCCGAGGCACGGATCGCACGGCGGCCGTCGCGCGGGGCGATGGGGGCCGCCTCGGCGTTCTTGAAGGCGCCCGCCTTCTCGAAGGCGGCACGGACCTGTCGTACGACCTTGTTGTGGTCGATGTTGCCGGCGGCCGCCACGACCAGGTGGGTGGGGTCGTAGTGCTTCTTGTAGAAGCGGCGGATGCGGTCGGCGGTGAGGGCGTTGACCGTGTCGACCGTACCGAGGACCGGACGGCCGAGGGGGTTGTCGCCGAACATCGTGTGCGCGAACAGGTCGTGCACACAGTCGCCCGGGTCGTCCTCGGTCATGGCGATCTCTTCGAGGATGGCGCCGCGCTCGACGTTGACGTCCTCTTCGAGGATCAGCGAGCCCGTCAGCATGTCGCAGACGACGTCGATCGCGAGGGGCAGGTCGGCGTCGAGCACGCGCGCGTAGTAGCACGTGTACTCCTTCGCCGTGAACGCGTTCATCTCGCCGCCGACCGCGTCGAGGGCGGAGGAGATGTCCAGGGCGGACCGGCGGGTGGTGCCCTTGAAGAGCAGGTGCTCCAGGTAGTGCGTGGCGCCGTTCAGAGTCGGCGTCTCGTCGCGGGAGCCGACATGCGCCCAGATGCCGAAGGTCGCGGAGCGGACCGAGGGCAGGGTCTCGGTGACGATGCGCAGGCCGCCCGGGAGGGTGGTCTTGCGGACCGTGCCGATGCCGTTCTCGCCCTTGATCAGGGTTTGGGTACGGGCGACGGCCCGCGCCTCCGAGGAGGTGCGGGCCGTCGCCGTGGGGCTGGTCGACGTCACTTGTCGCCGTCGTCCTTCTTGTCGTCGTCGCTGTCTTCGCCCTCGATGACCGGGATCAGCGAGAGCTTGCCGCGGGAGTCGATCTCGGCGATCTCGACCTGGACCTTCTGGCCCACACCGAGGACGTCCTCGACGTTCTCGACGCGCTTGCCGCCGGCCAGCTTGCGGATCTGCGAGATGTGCAGCAGACCGTCCTTGCCGGGGAGGAGGGAGACGAAGGCGCCGAACGTCGTCGTCTTCACGACCGTGCCCAGGTAGCGCTCGCCGACCTCGGGCATCGTCGGGTTGGCGATGCCGTTGATCGTCGTACGAGCGGCCTCGGCGGACGGGCCGTCGGCGGCACCGATGTAGATGGTGCCGTCGTCCTCGATGGTGATCTCGGCGCCCGTGTCCTCCTGGATCTGGTTGATCATCTTGCCCTTGGGGCCGATGACCTCACCGATCTTGTCCACGGGGATCTTGACCGTGATGATCCGCGGGGCGTTCGGGGACATCTCGTCCGGCGTGTCGATCGCTTCCATCATCACGTCGAGGATGTGGAGGCGGGCGTCACGGGCCTGCTTCAGGGCGGCGCCCAGAACCGAGGCCGGGATGCCGTCCAGCTTGGTGTCCAGCTGGAGCGCGGTCACGAACTCCTTGGTGCCCGCGACCTTGAAGTCCATGTCGCCGAAGGCGTCCTCCGCACCGAGGATGTCGGTGAGGGTGACGTAGTGCGTCTCGCCGTCGATCTCCTGGGAGATCAGACCCATGGCGATACCGGCGACCGGGGCCTTCAGCGGCACACCGGCGTTCAGCAGCGACATGGTGGAGGCGCAGACCGAGCCCATGGACGTCGAGCCGTTCGAGCTGAGCGCCTCGGAGACCTGGCGGATCGCGTAGGGGAACTCCTCGCGCGTCGGCAGGACCGGGACCAGGGCGCGCTCGGCGAGGGCGCCGTGGCCGATCTCGCGGCGCTTCGGGGAGCCGACGCGGCCGGTCTCGCCGGTGGAGTACGGCGGGAAGTTGTAGTTGTGCATGTAGCGCTTGCGGGTCACCGGGGAGAGGGTGTCCAGCTGCTGCTCCATGCGGAGCATGTTGAGGGTGGTGACGCCCAGGATCTGGGTCTCGCCACGCTCGAACACAGCGGAGCCGTGCACCCGCGGGATGGCCTCGACCTCGGCGGCGAGCGTACGGATGTCCGTCACGCCACGGCCGTCGATGCGCTTCTTCTCCTTGATCACGCGCTCGCGGACCAGCTGCTTGGTGAGCGAGCGGTACGCGGCGGAGATCTCCTTCTCGCGGCCCTCGAACTCCGGGAGGAGCTTCTCGGCGGCGAGCGCCTTGACGCGGTCCAGCTCGGCCTCGCGCTCCTGCTTGCCGGCGATGGTCAGCGCGGAGGCGAGCTCCGGCTTGACGGCGCCGGTGAGGGCCTCGAGGACGTCGTCCTGGTAGTCCAGGAAGATCGGGAACTCGCCGGTCGGCTTGGCGGCCTTCGCGGCGAGGTCGGCCTGGGCCTTGCAGAGCACCTTGATGAAGGGCTTCGCGGCGTCCAGACCGGCGGCGACGACCTCCTCGGTCGGCGCCTCGGCGCCGCCCTTGACCAGCTGGATGGTCTTGTCGGTGGCCTCGGCCTCGACCATCATGATCGCGACGTCGCCGTCCTCCAGGGTGCGGCCCGCGACGACCATGTCGAAGACGGCGTCCTCGAGCTCGGAGTGCGTCGGGAAGGCCACCCACTGGCCGTTGATCAGCGCGACGCGGACGCCGCCGATCGGGCCGGAGAAGGGCAGACCGGCCAGCTGCGTGGACGCGGAGGCGGCGTTGATCGCCACGACGTCGTACAGGTGGTCGGGGTTGAGGGCCATGATCGTGGCGACGACCTGGATCTCGTTGCGCAGGCCCTTCTTGAAGGACGGGCGCAGCGGGCGGTCGATGAGGCGACAGGTGAGGATCGCGTCCTCGGAGGGCCGGCCCTCACGGCGGAAGAAGCTGCCGGGGATCTTGCCGGCGGCGTACATCCGCTCCTCGACGTCCACCGTCAGGGGGAAGAAGTCGAGCTGGTCCTTGGGGTTCTTGGACGCGGTGGTGGCCGACAGCACCATGGTGTCGTCGTCCAGGTACGCCACGGCGGAGCCGGCGGCCTGCTTGGCCAGGCGGCCCGTCTCGAAGCGGATGGTGCGGGTGCCGAAGGAGCCGTTGTCGATGACGGCCTCGGCGTAGTGGGTCTCGTTCTCCACTAGCGTTTTCTCCGTTACTTTTCGTCTTTTGTCCCGATCCGCCCGTGTGGCGGGGGGACGTGGGCGGAGAAGCGCTCCATCTGGTGCGGGCCGGTCTTCGATCGAAGCACCCGGGTTCGCATTGCCCGGGGGCCACTACCGAGGACCGGCGGCGGCGAGGTGCACTTCTCCTCGTGGTACTGCGTTGTGCTACCACACTACAAAGCGGGTGTGACACTCCGCACGTTTCCGTACGTACGGCAAAGGGAGCGGTCCCCGATCGTTTCGGGAACCGCTCCCTTCATCACGTCTTACTTGGCGCCCGCCGCACCACGGCGGATGCCGAGGCGGTCGACCAGGATACGGAAGCGCGCGATGTCCTTCTTGGCCAGGTACTGCAGCAGGCGGCGGCGCTGACCGACCAGGATCAGCAGACCACGACGGGAGTGGTGGTCGTGCTTGTGGGTCTTGAGGTGCTCGGTCAGGTCGGAGATCCGACGCGAGAGCATGGCGACCTGGACCTCGGGGGAGCCGGTGTCGCCCTCCTTCTGGCCGAACTCGGAGATGATCTGCTTCTTCGTAGCGGCGTCGAGCGACACGCGTACTCCTCATGATCTGTGGTTGCCGCCGAGTGCCCCTGGTCTGCTACTCAGGGGAGCTTCCGTGACTCGGGAGGCGGGGATCCGCCAGGCGCACCTCCCGGACGAACCGGGGACGCGTACACAGACGGCCGTCACACAGCGTACCAGGCGATCCCGGGCCTACTTCACGGCCATGCTCTCGATGCCGAGGACCAGGTAGACCCACCTGGGCTGCCCCTTCGCCGGCCCGTCGACCTTCTTCACGCCGAAGAAGATGCGGCCGTCCTGGACGACGATGTCGTTGTACTCCGTCATCGTCATCAGATCGGCCTCCTCGGGGAGGTCGAAGTAGAGATAAGGCGTCTCCCTGCCCGTCCTCGGGTCCAGGCCGACGAGCCCGGACGGCATGACGTGCTGGTCGGTCACGCGGACGGCGAGGAGTTCGTCGCCGCTCATTCGTACGGGGTACAGGAGCGAGCCGGGACCCGAGTCGAACTTCTCGGTGGTCCTGCCGGTCGCCAGGTCGAAGCCGATGATCCAGTTCGAGTTGATCAGGTCGCCGGAGTCCTTGCTGCGCAGGAAGACCTGGCCGGCGCCGACCGCGATGGTCGGGCAGTCGTCGATGGTGAGGTAGTCGTCGTACGCGCACTCGCCGACGTAGGTGCCGTTCTGCAGGCGGATCACCGCGCGCGTCCTGCCCTCGGTGTCGAGGGAGAGCATCTCGGAGATGCCGATCTGGCCGGCCTGGACGGCGAGGACGGGCGGATCGGCGGACGGGATGTCGAGGTCGCGGATGCCCTTGGCGGCGGAGTGGGTCCACAGGACCCTGCCGGTCCTGGGGTCCACCTTGCGTGCCTTGTAGGTGGTGGCGTCGAGTGAGCCGAGGGGGGCCTTGTCGTGCCAGCACTCCTGGCGGACGAGGAGCGCGCCTCCGCCGGCGGCGCCCATGTCCTGGCAGGAGCCGTTCGAAATCGTCTCCCACGCGCGCGTGCCGCTCTTCATGCTGAACGCGTCGGTGCCGCCGCCCCAGGTGACGACGACCGTGCCGTGCACCAGGGTCACGCTCGGGGTGTCCTGCTCGTCGCGGCTCGTCGCCGTGCCCGTGTCGTCGCCGAGCTTGGAGTAGGGGAAGTCGCTCTCCCAGACCTCGCGGCCGTCGTCGAGGTCGACGAAGGCCACGTGGTTGCAGTAGGCGCCGCCGCGGTCGTTGGCCTGGAAGAGGACGGCCGTGCGGTTGTCGTCGGTCACATGGCGGGTGTAGCCGCAGATCGGGCCGTCCAGGGCGAGCTTCCACTTCTCGTCGCCCGGAGAGCCGTCGGTCCCCATGCTCAGGCCGATGAGGGTCTTGTTGATGCCCTTGGCGAGGATCTTGTCGGTCGCCCACATGCCGGGCATCTGGTAGTGCTCGCCCGGGCTCAGGTCGTCGACGGAGAAGCGGAGGGCCATCTTTCCGGTGCTGCTGGCGGGCTTCTTCTCGACGGTCTCACGGATGTCGAGGGGGCCTTGGGCGGCCGGCTTGTCCGAGGTCTTCGCGTCGTCGCCGGTGCCCCACAGGAGCCGGCCGCCCGTGCCCAGCCCCGCGACCAGCACCAGCGCGAGCAGGGCCAGGGGCCACTTCGGGCGGCCTTTGTGCCGGAGAGGCGGCGGCGCGGGGGGCGTGTACATCGCGGGCGGCGGGCCGAAGCTCACGCGAGGGTCCCTTTCCTGGGGCGGAGGCATGGATTCCGGGGCGGGCAAGGATTCCGGTGCGGAGGCATGGATTCCGGTGCGGAGGTCATGCAGACGCCCCACGCTCTGCGGTGCAGGGCGCGGGGCGTTGTCTTCCGTTACGGCGGTGGGGGGCGGGCGCTAGATTCCGCCGCGCATCTTGCCGTAGACGTCGAGGACGGCCAGGCAGACCGGGACCAGGGAGAGCAGGACCAGCGAGTCCGCGAGGTCCAGCATGCGGCCCCAAAAGGGCGACAGGCCCTTCTGGGGGACGATCAGGGCTATCGCGATCAGGAGCAGCACGCCGACGCCGACCGAGGCGCCGAGCCACAGGGTGCGTACGTCGACCGGGCCGTTGTTGCCCTTGAGCAGCTCCATGACGACGTCCATCGGCGGCGAGATCGCGAGGCCGAGGACCAGCAGGGCGAGGGTGACGACGCCGGCCACGAAGAGGCAGGCGACCTGGGCGGTGTAGCGGAACAGACGGGCCCGCAGCATCGCGGCGAGGCCGGTGCACAGGGCCAGCAGCTGGGCCCAGCCGTTGTCGCTGAAGCCGAGCACCGCGCCGCCCGCGCCGACGACGACCGCGGCGCAGCCGCCGACCAGGCCGAGCAGCAGCTCGTGGCCGCGGCTGGTCTGGGCGACGATGCGCTGGACGTCGACGGCCTCGAGGTCGCCCTCCTGGCCCTCGCGGCGGGCGCGGGCCAGGTCCTCGGGGTTGCGGAAGCCGATGGGCAGCTTGGCGAAGCGGGCCGACCAGCCGGGCAGGAAGCCGACGACCGCGAGGGCGACGACCGAGGTGCCGGCGGCGATCTCGCGCGGCGCGGCCTCGGTGAGCACTCCGGCGAACACGGCGAGGGTGCCGATCGCGGAGGCCAGCGCGGCGGCCACGAACGGAGCGTCGCCCTGCGGGAGCAGCATGATCAGTACGACGGAGAAGAGGAGGACGACCACACAGCCGACCAGGAACTGGATCCGGCCCGGCCCCTCGTGCGCGTCCTGCTGGATGACACCGGAGCCCGCGATGAGCGCGTGCGGAAGCGCCGAGATGCCCAGCGCGACGGCCGAGCCACGGTCGTCGTAGACACGCGCGCGTATGCCGGCGAGTGCCGTCAGGGCGAGGGCGGTGACGCCGGCCAGGATGCCCGGGAGGCCGTACATGTCGTGCCGTACCGGATCCGCGAACCAGAAGACGAAGCCGAGCATGATCAGGAGCAGCGACCCGGCGACGAGGCCGGCCACCCGCATCAGGTTGTCGTTCCAGCTGCGGGTGTCCTGCTTGACCGCGGCGGCGATCGCGTCGACCACGTCGTCGTGGACGGCCGGCGGCAGCGAGTCGGCGAAGGTGCGCAGCAGCAGCACCTCACCGTCGCGGACCCGGTGCTCCAGCAACGAGCGGCTGGCGTCGAGGACTTGGCCCTCACGGGTCACCAGGTGGTAGCCGGCGAGGCTGTTGTCGGACTGGACCAGGCCGGAGAGCCTGACGATCTCGGGAAAGAGGTCCTGGATCGGCAGATCCTCGGGCAGCGCGACATCGACTCGGCTGTCCGGCGCTGCGATGGTGATTCGGCAGAAACCTGTCGAAGTCCCCGTGCTCACCTGGTGTTCCCCCTGTTGGACAAGGCTGCTCAGCATGCTTCTTGACGCGTTCGTACGACGCGAAGCGCCACCATATCCGTTGCCGCACCCCGCGAAACCCCTGCCTCCCGCATTCCTCCCAGGACCTGCGCCGCATCTCCATGCGCCTGGCTCCCTGGCGCAGCCCACGCATCAGTAGGATCGTCGCCTACGCGAACGACGCCTGCGCGAACAAGAACGTCGCGGTACACGGGGGCGTCGGTGCCAGGACGTATCAATCGCGAAGGATGAGTGCATTCGGTGAGCGTCGTCATCATCAAACGACCACCGCGGATAGTGCCCCCGGCGGTACCGGACGGCGAGGTCAGGCTAGAGACGCCGCCCGAGATCCCCCGCGAGGGCGACGAGAGCATGCTCATGAACCTACTGCCCATGATGGGCATGTTGGGTTCCGTCGCCTTCTTCTTCACCACCGGTCAGGCGTACATGAAGGTGGTCGGCGGCATCATGCTGGCCTCCACCCTCGCCATGGCCATCGCCCAGTACGCCAAGTCCCGTCAGGGACCGGGCGCGGGCATGGCGCAGGACCGGCGGGACTACTTCCGCTATCTGGAGCAGGTCCGCAAGGACGTGCACAAGACCGCTGAACTCCAGCGGCGCAGCCAGCTGTTCCAGCACCCCGACCCCGAGCAGCTGTGGGCGGTCGCCGCCGACGGCAAGCGGCTGTGGGAACGGCGTCCGACGGACGGGGACTTCGCCTCCGTACGGATCGGCCGTGGTGTGCAGCAGCTCAACACCCCGCTGGTGGCGCCGGACACGGCGCCCAAGGAGGAGCTGGAGCCGCTCACGGCTGCGGCCATGAAGGCCTTCCTCGACGCGCACGGCAGCCTGAACGACCTGCCGGTCTCCGTCTCGTTGCGCGCCTTCTACCACGTGACGGTCTGCGGCGAGACCGACACGGTCTACGGCAACGCCCGCTCCGCACTGTCCCAGTTGGCGACACTGCACTCGCCCGAGGACCTGATGATCGCCGTGGTGGCGCATCCCTCGGCGGCGGCGGACTGGGACTGGATCAAGTGGCTGCCGCACAGCCAGCACCCGAAGGCGAAGGACGGCGCGGGCTCGTCCCGTCTCCTCTTCGACGACCTCGGGGAGCTGGAGGAGGCGCTGGCGGACCAGTTGGACGACCGTCCGCGCTGGAACCGGGACGCGAACCCGGTCTACGACCAGCCGCACCTGATCGTGATCCTCGACGGCGGCACCGTGCCGCCGGACTCCGAACTCGCCAGCAGCGAAGGCCTCCAGGGCGTCACCTTCCTGGAGATCGCCCCGGGCGAGCTGGAGGAGGACCTGCGCGCCGGGCTGACCATCTATGTGAAGCCGGAGCGGATGCGGCTGTTCGTCGGCCACGAGTCCGCGTACACCGGCAAGCCCGATCTGCTGAACCCGGAGCAGGCCGAGTCCCTGGCCCGGCAGCTGGCCCCGTTCCGGGTCGGCTCCGCGGAGGAGGGCGAACCCCTTCTGTCCAACCTGGACTTCACCGACCTCATGGGCATCGGTGACGCGGGCACCGTCGACGTCTCCCGCACCTGGCGGCCGCGCACGCTGCACGAGCGGCTGCGGGTGCCGATCGGTGTCGGCGAGAACGGCGAGCCGGTCATGCTGGACCTCAAGGAGGCCTCGCAGGAGGGCATGGGCCCGCACGGCCTGTGCGTCGGCGCGACCGGTTCCGGCAAGTCCGAGGTGCTGCGCACCCTGGTGCTCGGTCTCGCGGTGACGCACTCCTCGGAGACGCTGAACTTCATCCTCGCGGACTTCAAGGGCGGTGCGACCTTCGCCGGTATGGCGGACATGCCGCACACCGCGGCGGTCATCACCAACCTCGCCGACGACCTCACCCTCGTCGACCGCATGCGCGACTCGATCATGGGTGAGACGCAGCGCCGCCAGGAGCTGCTGCGCTCGGCGGGCAACTACGCCAACCTGCACGACTACGAGAAGGCCCGGGCCGCCGGCGCCGCCCTCGAACCGATGGCGTCGCTGGTGATCGTGCTCGACGAGTTCTCCGAACTCCTCACCGCCAAGCCGGACTTCATCGACATGTTCATCCAGATCGGCCGGATCGGCCGATCGCTGGGCATCCATCTCCTGCTGGCCTCGCAGCGCCTGGAGGAGGGCAAGCTGCGCGGCCTGGACACCTACCTCTCGTACCGGATCGGCCTGCGGACCTTCTCCGCCGCCGAGTCCCGAACGGCGATCGGCGTCCCGGACGCCTACCACCTGCCGTCGATCCCCGGTTCCGGCTATCTGCGCTACGACACCGACACCATGGTCCGCTTCAAGGCGGCCTATGTGTCGGGCCCGTACCACGGCGAGGGCCCCTCCCGGGTGCACCGTTCGACGCAGCTGCGGCCCGCGCTGTTCACGGCGGAGCATGTGGCGCTGCCCCCGCAGCCGGTGATCGAGGAGCCGGAGCCCGACAACCGGGTGGACGACGCGCTCGCCGACACCGTCCTGGACGTGCTGGTCGCCAGGATGGTCAACCAGGGACCGCCCGCCCACCAGGTGTGGCTGCCCCCACTGGACGAGGCGCCCTCGCTGGAACAGCTCCTCCCGCAGCTCGCCGTCACCCAGGACCGCGGCCTGACCGCGCCCGACTACACGGCGCTCGGCAGGCTCAACGTGCCGGTCGGCCTGGTGGACAAGCCGTACGAGCAGCGGCGTGACGTGCTGTACCGGGACTTCTCGGGCGGTGCGGGCCATGGTCTGTTCGTCGGTGGTCCGCAGTCCGGCAAGTCGACGCTGCTGCGTTCGCTGATCTCGTCGTTCGCGCTCACCCACACGCCGTCCGAAGTGCAGTTCTACTGCCTGGACTTCGGTGGCGGAAGCCTGATCGCGATGGAGGAGCTGGCGCACGTCGGCGGGGTCGCCAACCGTCTCGACGCCGAGAAGGTGCGCCGTACGGTCAGCGAGGTCGAGGGCATCCTCAACGCGCGCGAGGAGTACTTCCGTACCAACAACGTCGACTCCATCCAGACCTACCGTCAGCGCCGGGCCCAGGGGCTGCTGCCCGACCAGCCCTGGGGTGACGTCTTCCTGGTCATCGATGGCTGGGCGACCTTCAAGACGGACTACGAGCTGCTGGAGTCCACCGTCACGGAGATCGCGACGCGCGGTCTCGGCTTCGGTGTGCACGTCATCCTGACCGCGGCCCGCTACACCGAGGTGCGGCCCGCGCTCAAGGACATGCTGCAGAACCGCATCGAGCTGCGCCTCGGTGACCCGACCGAGTCGGAGATCGACCGCAAGGTCGCGCAGAACGTCCCCGTCGGCATCCCGGGCCGCGGTCTGACCCAGGACAAGCTGCACTTCATGACCGGGCTGCCCCGGGTCGACGGCTCCTCGGCGACCGAGGACCTGTCCGAGGCGACGCAGATCCTCATCCGCGGCGTCAACGACAACTGGCAGGGTCAGGACGCCCCGGCGGTGCGGCTGCTGCCGACCATGCTGGCGTCCGACCGGCTGCCCAAGGGCTTCGAGCACCCGGAGCGCGGTGTCGCCATCGGCATCGACGAGTCCTCGCTCTCGCCGGTCTTCGTCGACTTCGAGTCCGACCCGCTGTTCATCGTGTTCGGTGAGAGCGAGTCCGGTAAGTCGGCGATCCTGCGGATGCTCGTCAAGCAGATCACCGAGCGCTACACCCCCGACCAGGCGAAGATCGTCATGGGTGACTACCGGCGTGCCCACCTGGAGGGCGTGCCCGACTCGCACCTGTCGCGGTACTGCGCGTCGGCACCCGCGCTGACGGAGACGCTGGAAGGCCTGGCCGGGTCCATGCACCGCCGTATGCCGGGTCCGGACGTCACGCCCGAGCAGCTGCGCAACCGCAGCTGGTACAGCAGCCCGGACGCGTTCGTCATCATCGACGACTACGACCTGGTGGCGACGGGCATGAACCCGCTCTCCCCACTCCTGGAGTACCTGCCGTTCGCCCGTGACATCGGCCTGCGGATCATCATCGCCCGCTCCTCGGGCGGTGCGAGCCGGTCGCTCTACGAGCCGATCATGCAGCGCATGCGCGAACTCGGCGCGCAGGGCATCGTGCTCTCCGGCGACCGCTCGGAGGGCCAGCTGCTCGGCAACATCACGCCGTCGCAACTGCCGCCCGGGCGTGGGTACTTCCACACCCGGCGCCGTGGTGGGCAGCTCATCCAGACAGGGTGGCTGCCGGCGCGGTTCTGAGCGTTCGGTGGTGATCGTGGGAGGGGGCGGTGCCCGGTGGGTGCCGTCCCCTCCTGCGTTGTCAGTGGGGGCCGCTATGGTGGCGTTGCTGGAGAAAAGACGTGCAGGGAAAAAGACGAGCCACGGGGGGCAGTTGTGTCGTCTGACTACATGGACTCCGATCCGAAGGTCCTCAAGACCGAGGGCTTCAACATGTACACGGTCGGCCAGGACTTCTCGAAGGCCGTGACCGCGCTGCAGAACGGACTGACCGCGCTCGAAAAGGGCGACACCCCGCCGTGGGGCGACGACGACATCGGCGAGAAGTTCGGTGTCGCCTACGAGGGTCTGCGCGACGGCATGTACCAGTCGATGGGCAGCCTCGCGGAGCGGCTGGCGGGCATGGGCGTCGCCTTCACCAAGATGGGCGTGGCCCATGAGCAGAACGAGGCGGAGCAGCTCGACATCTGGCAGAAGACGACCGCCGAGTTCGACGGACAGGTGAAGCTTCCGCCCGGTGTTTCGCAGACCATGGTCGCCAAGAGTCAAAACACCTGATCCGCGGGCGGATGTGCGGTAACCGCCACTAGGGTGAGGCGCGTACTTCGTTCACATGTAAGGAAGAGGCCCCGCAGCATGGCGGAGACGGAAGAGCAGATCAAGGCGCGCAAGGAGCGGGAGCGGGACGAGCTGTACGCCCTCGACATCTCCGGCGTGGAGTGGCAGAGCGCGCCGGGGACCGAGGAGCACGAGGAGCGGGTGGAGATCGCGTACCTGCCCGAGGGTGCGGTGGCCATGCGGTCGTCTCTCGATCACGACACGGTGTTGCGGTACACCGAGGCGGAGTGGCGGGCGTTTGTGTTGGGGGCGCGCGACGGGGAGTTCGATCTGGAGCCCGCGCCTCATGACGGGGGCGTTTCGGGAGACTGAGCGCCCTCTGGGGACGTAACCCGCCCGTCGGTATCAAGGGCCCCGTGTTCGGCTGCCTAAGATCAAGGCCGTATGGCGAAAGGCGTCCGTGATGGCGGAGAACGGGGAATCATGGCCGGCTCGAACGAGGACTACGCACCACACCCCCACATAGGCGGGCGGGTTGCCGCGCTGCGGGCGCTTGCCGCTTGGCGGGCAGGAGAGGCCGAGGCTCCCCGCGTCGTCGTGGTCACCGGCGATTCCGGCAGTGGGCGGTCGCGGTTGGTCACCGGGTTCTTGATGTTGTGCGAGCCGGACTTTCGTAAGCGGCTCCCGTTGGAGGAGATGGATCCTTCGACGGTGCCGCCGGAGCCGGCCGCTCCCGCGGTGCCGGCGCCTGCGGGGCTGACCGCGGCGCAGGTGCTGTGGCTGCTCGCCGACCACTGCGAGTTGAACGCCACGCGTGCCGAGGACGTGTTCGCCGAGCTGGCCGCGCTCGACGAGCCGGTGACTGTCGTCGTGCCCGATGTGGATCGGGCCGGGCCGGTGCGGGTCGCGGATGAGTCTGCGCGGCTTGTGCGGGAGGTGCTCACGCCTCTGGCCGCCATCGAGACCGTGCGGCTGCTCACCGAGGTGCCGCGTTCGCTGGCCGCCGAGCTGGCCGGGGGGCTGCCGGCCGGCGTCGTGCAGGTCATCGATCTCGACGAGCCGGAGTGGGCCGATCCCGAGGGACTGGCGCTGCACGCGCAGGCGGCGCTGGACCCGGAGTTCGGGGCTCCCGAGCTGCCGTTCACCGTCGATCCCGCCGCCCGCCTCGCGCTGGGTGCGGCCATCGGACGGCGGGCGGGGACCAGTCCGCTGGTCGTCCAACTCGCCGTCAACTGCCTCCTGATGGCCCCCGAGGGCTTCGATCCGGCGGACGAGAGCGTGTTGCCGACCTCTGTCGGTGAGGCGCTCGATCTGCATGCCCGGCGGCTCGGCGCCGACCCGCAGACTCTCCGGCTGCTGCTGGCGCCCCTCGCACTGGCCGAGGCCGACGGCATACCCGTCCATCTGTGGGCGCGGCTCGCGAGCGCGGTCGCCGGGCAGGACCTGAGCCAGGCCTTCGCGGAAGGGATGTTGCTCGCCGGGCCCTTCGTGCAGCCGGAGGCGCGGGAGGGGGGTGACGGGCGTACGCTGCTGCGGCTCTTCCACCCGGCTCTCGGGGACGAGATCCGTGCCGGCCTGCCCGGCCTCCACGCCGCCCAGACCCAGATCGCGATGGCGTTGCTGGAGGCCGTGCCGGAGCAGGACTGGAGCAAGGCCGACCCGTATGTGCGCGACCACATCGCGGGCCACACCCTGGAGGCGGGCCTGCTGCCCCAACTCCTCACGGATCCTGGGCTGTTCGTGCACGCCGACCCGGTGCCGCTGCGCGCCGCCGTCGAGGCGGTCCCGGCGGGGGAGCTCGGTGCGCCGGCCCGTACCTATCTGCGTACGGCGCCCCTGCTGACCCGGACCCAGGTGCCCGCGGTGCTGCGTGCCGCGCTGCTGGAGACGGCGTTCGTGGAGGACGGGCTGCCCGAGCACGCCGAGGCGATCCACGGGCGGCTCGGCCTCGACCTGCCCTGGCGGACGCTGTGGAGTCTGCCGGTGACGGGGGTGAGCGCCGTGACCGTGGGCAGCGTGCCCCGGGGCGAGGAGCCGGCCGTACCGGTCGCCGTTCTTGTCGTCCCCGCGGGGACGCCGGGTGCGCAGCCGGTCGACGACGCCGAGGGTACAGCCGGTTCAGCGATGCTCGTCCATGGGCTCGTACAGGCGGACGACGCGCTCGGGGACGTGGACCCGCGGCAGATCCTGCGCACGTCCGAGGACGAACGGGCCGCCGCCCCACTGGGCCTGAGCCGTGGCGCCGACTATCTGCGGATCTGGGACCGCGCGAGCCAGGAGGTCGTGGCGGCGCTGATCTCGGACGTCCCCTTCATCGCCGCCGACCTCTCCCCCGACGGCGTTCTCGTCGTCGCGACCGAGCGCGGGGCGAAGGCCCTTCGCATCCGTCCGGCGGGCGCGGCGATAGCCTCGTAGCGACACATCGTCCCCACGCGTTCGATCAGATCAGTCATCTCGCCATCCCGAAGGAGCCTCCCTTGAGCAGCCAGGAGCAGGCGGCGGCACAGGGCACGGCCGCGCCCGAAGGTGCCCGTCCGGTCACCGGCCCCGGCAACACCGCCGTCTTCACCTACATCGACCCGGCGAACGGCGAGGAGACGACCCTCTTCCGCAACTCCGGCCCGGGCCTGCCTCCCGCCGAGTACCAGGGGTGGGCCGAGCTGCGGCGGATGAACGTGCCCGTGGACAGTGTCCTCGCCGTCCACACCGACCTGCGCCCGAGCCTGCTCCCCGGCGGTTACACGTCCGAGCTCCTCAGCTCCTTCCCGAACGCGCGGCTCTCCTGCTCGCAGAACTACGGCTCCCGTCCCGAGGAGCGCGCGGAAGGGGTCGCGGCGCTGGTGCAGCAGGTCGAGTTGCTGCACCAGGTGGCCGGTCAGCAGCCGCCGCCCCGCCCGCATCGCGTTCCGGTCCCCTCACAGGTGACGCCCGCGGAGCCGCTGCGGGACGTGGCCCTCGGCCGACACGTCGCCGAGGTCTTCGACCAGGACGGCGTACGGCGCTACGACGCCGACGACATCGCCGCGAGCGCCCTGCCCGAGACCACCCGGTCCACGCTCACCTGGGCGGGGCTGCCCGCCGGCCTCCCCCTCTTCTTCACGGCGGACCACCCCGACAGCCCTCCGCGCGGCGGCCTCTTCACCGACGTCGCCACGCATCTGCGCGAGCGGCAGAGCCCGGCCGGCGAGGAGAAGATCGGCGCCCTCGCGCATCTGGCCCGGATCGGCTACGACGGGGTCGCGGTCATCGCGGTGCAGTGCCTGCCCGGCACCACGGAACCGGACGGCCTCGGCGCGCTCTGGGCCGTGGACCCGGTGACGGCGGAGTGCCGGTACGTCAATGTCTCGGCCGCCGCCTTCGCCCGCTCGCTGGCGCTGCTCGCGACGGTACGGCAGCGGATGCGGGGGCTGGACCCGGTCGCGGCCGGTGCTGAAGTGGCCGGACTGCAGGAGCAGTTGGTCGCGTTCGACGCGTCCGCCCTGGCCAATGCCGAGACCTGGTGGTCGCTGATCGTCGAGCAGATGTGGCACGGGTTGTTCTGAGCCGCGCTCGACACACCCCATGGACAGGAACAACGAGAAAGAGGACCACGTGACTTCGGCCGACCCCGTACCGCCGACCACCCCCGAACAGGCCCTCGACATCGTCCGCGACCGCTTCGCCGAGCCGAAGCTGCCGGACGGCACCCCCGCCGAACTCCGCGTCGAGGAGTTCGACATCGGGTACCTGGTGTACGCGGTGTTCCCGCCGGTCACGGACGCCGCCGGACGGCCTCAGCCGGCTCCGCCCGGCGGCAGCAAGATCGTGGTCTCCAAGGAGACCGGTGAGACGGTGACCGTGCCCAACTACCCAACCGAGGCGGCCATCGCGCTGTACCGCCGTCAGCGAGGCTGATCGGCGCGGGGCACCGATCAGTACAGCGAGAAACCGCCGCTGTGGCGGCCCTGGTTCTTCTTGGCGGAGCGCGAGGACTGGTCCTGCGCCTCCGGCGTCCTCGGCTCGGCCGGGTCGGCGGGCCGACTCTCGCCGGTCAGCGGTTCGCCGTGCCTGACCTGGTCGCGTTCCTCCTCGGAGAGGGACTCCCACTGGCCGCGCAGGGAGGCCATGCCGCCGCCGAGGGCGCGGGCCACCGCGGGGTCGTTCAGAGCGTCACGCAGGGGAAGGTGGCCGGAGAGCAGCTTCTTCGCCGCCTCCTGGAGGTCCTTGCCGGCGCGGTCGTTCTCCGAGAGGCCTCGCAGGGCGGAGTTCAGCGAACGTATCTGCTCCGGTTCGAGAGCCTCGTCCAGCACACCGCGCTCCGGTGAAGTGCCGGACGGGTTCGGCGAGTTCTCGGGTCGCCTGGTCATGTCGCTCCGCTCCTCATGGCCGGGTGTCGTCTCTCGGACACCTGAAGTATCTCCCGTCCCGCACGGATGTCATGCTGACCCCATGGGAAAGGGCGAAGGCGGCGACCGCTCCGCCGCGAGTTCCCTCGACGGAGCCCTCGGCCGCCTCGGGCGCTGGGGCGGACTGGTCTTTCTCCTCGCGGGGCTCGCGCTGAGCGGATGGGGCGCGTACGAGGGGACGTATCTGGCGGGTTGGGCGGGCACCCACGGGACCCTGACCGTGCAGCGGTGCGAGGTGAGCTACCCGAACAACGCCTCCCGCAGCAGCCGTAAGAACCGTCGGCCCGTGCGCTGCGAGGGCGCGTTCGTGTCGGACGACGGCAACAGCCGGGACGCGGGCGCGGCGGTGCAGGTCAGGCATCGGTACGGGGCCGGGGCCGAGTTGTCGGTCCAGCAGACGGACGCGCCCGCGACGGCCACCTCCGCGGACGGCGAGTACATCCAGGCCGGGCTCGACCGGGCCTGGCGGTACTTCGCCGCGTTCTTCGGGGGGTGGGTGCTGACGGGACTCGGGGTCTTCTGCCTCGCCACCGGGTACGCGCCGTTCGGACAGAGTCGGGTCTCGTACGACGAGGCATGGGGGGCGGCGGGGCGGGGCGCTACGCGGGTGCTGGTGATCGGGATGATCGGGGTGGGTCTTGTGGGGGCCGCGGTGACATTCCTGGTGAGTTACCTCGTCTGAGTGGTTTTGGCCGGTCGGTCCGGTTGGGATCTGGCTGACCTGGGCGTATAGCCTGCGCGCGTCAACTTTTTGTCAACCACGGGGTCTTTCAGGCATGTCGACGCCTCCGCCGCAGTACCAGGACCAACCGCCGTACGGGCAGCCGCAGCAGCCGTACGGATATCCGCAGCAGCCGCAGGCGCCGTACGGATATCCCCAGCAGCCGGCCCAGCCGCATCAGCCGCGCGGTCCTCAACGCCCGCCGTCGGGAGGGCCGTTGCGGGTCGTGAAGTCCGCGGCGATCGTGATCGCGGTCTTCGGCGCTCTGGCCTGGTACGTCTGGGACTACAACACCAGCCCCACCGGCGGGAAGGCGAAGGCGGAGGCCGCGGCGTCCGCGCAGGCCTCGGAGGACGCGACGCACGACCCGAACATCGGGGACTGCGTGAAGGTCAAGGACCCGCAGGGCGATCCGCTGCCGACGATCGTCGACTGCGACTCGCCCGAGGCCGAGTACAAGACGGCCGACAAGCTGCTCGGCGACGACCTGAACTGCGACTCGAAGTACGTCTACGGGATCCAGGTCCACCAGAGCCATCAGCTCGACTACACGCTGTGCTTCACGAAGGTGTGACCGTCAGGATCTGCACAGGACCTGCAACGGATTTGTGACGGCAACCCTCTGAAGTTGCCCCCGGGTGATTCCGTAAGCTTTGCGAACGGCTGTACTCCTGTGTGATCTCCCTTGACCGATGAGGGAGTTGTACGGCCGTGTCGTCCGACGGGGGTGCTGTCTGCTGTGTCCATGATGCTGCCGAACGAGCTCGAATGGGTTCTCGAGATGCTCGGCTACAACTGGCCGACGGCAGACGAGGACAAGCTGAAGGAGTGCGCCACCCTCTGGCGGAAGTTCGGCGACGACGTCACCGAGCTGCACACCAAGGCGAACACCAGCGCCCGTCAGGTGGTGGCCCACAACGCCGGTGAGTCGATCGACGCGTTCACGAAGACATACGCCAAGTTCGACACCGGGGGCGACGGCTACCTCGCGAACGCCGCCCAGGCTGCGTACATCATCGCGACCGTGCTGGAGGCATGCGCCTACCTCGTCGAGTTCGCGAAGTGGGCGGTCATCGCCCAGCTCATCGCCCTGGCCATCGAGATCGCCGCGGCCCAGGCCGCCGCGCCGTTCACCTTCGGCCTGTCCGAGGTCGGTGCGCTCGGCGCCACCCAGGCCGCCCGGCTGATCGTGCGCCGGCTCCTCAAGGAGCTGAAGGACGCGCTGCTCGAGGCGATCGTCGAGGCGATGAAGGAACCCGCGATCTCGATGATCGAGGCGATCATCACCGACCTGATCCGCCAGACGGTGAACGTCGGCTTCGGCGCCCAGGAGGGCTACGACCTCGCCACGACCGCCAAGCAGGGCGCCAACGCCGGCTGGGACGCCATCAAGCAGACCCCGCAGACCCTCGCCGAGGGCGTGCGGGACAGCCTGGGCGAGAAGGCGGGGCATCGGGCCCACCATGCGATCGACAGCCGGATCGACGGGCACGGGTCGTCGGGGAGCGAGGGGGGCGACGGGGGCGACGGGGACGGCGACTCCAACTCGCCGGAGAGCTCAGGCAGTTCGGAGAGCTCAGGCGGTGACGGGAATACGGACTCGCCGTCCGGCTCCGACTCCGGTTCGGGGTCCGACTCCGGTCCCGGGTCCGACTCCGGTTCCGGTGCGCACTCCGACGGCTCCGACTCCTCGGCCTCGACGCATTCGAACAGCGATGTGGGCTCGAACATCGGCAGTGGAATCTCCGCCGACACCGGCGGCAACAGCATCGGCGGTCCGGATGTCGGGGACGGTCCGGGCTCCGACTCGGGTTCGGACTCAGGGTCCGGGTCCCACTCGGGGTCCGACTCCGGGTCCGCGGGGCCGACACTCTCCCACTCGGGCCCGTCCCTGTCCGACTTCGACGACCCGTCGCCGAGTGGGGCGTCCGCCGGTGACTCGGGCTCCGGAGGTTCGTCCGACGGGCCGAGCTCCTCCGGCCCGTCCCACTCCGGGGGCGGCTCCTCGGTGTCCGGCCTGTCGTCGCCGTCGGTGCATACCGTGTCGACGCCCGTGTCGTCCGGGGGCACTTCGTCGTCGGGGGGCGGCCACGGCTCGATCGGCACGTCGATCGACAGCCTGGCCGCGAGCGCGCCCACGCACACCAACGCGGCACCCGCGTCCACACCTGCGCCTTCGGCGAGCGATCCGTCGTCGGGCGGTGGGGGCGGCCGTGCGGAGGGCGGCTCGGGGGGCATGCCGACGTCGCCCGTGGCGCCCTCTGTGGGGGGCGGTGTGGGTGGTTCGCATCAGGGCGGTGGTACGTCGTCCGGGAGCGGCGGCTCGTCCGGGTCGAGCCCGAGCAGCCCTACGGCCAACTCCGGTGCGGTGAGGACGACTTCGGCCGGCGTCACCGGTACGGCCTCACCCACGGGGTCGGGTCCCGCATCCACGCCGAGTCCCACGCCGTCCACGGCGCCTCGGAGCGCTCCGGCGTCGACACCCACACCGACGGCTTCGGCTTCGGCTTCGGCTACGGCTTCGGCTACGGCTTCGGCTACGGCTTCGGCTTCGGCTTCGGCCGACGGTCGGGGGTCCGGTGCGGCGGGGGTCGGGCTCTCGGGTGCGGCCAACGGTCGTCCGTCCGGAACGGCGAGCGCCGCGGTCTCGGGCACCGGGGACGGGCGTGCGTCCGCTGCGGCGGGCACCGGGGACGGGCGCGCGTCCGGGACCGCCGACGGCCGTACTTCTGGCACGCCGGACGGGCGAATACCTGGTCAGCGGACGCCCGGGAGTGCGACGCCCGGTGACGGTACGACGCCGCGGAGCACGCCGGGTACGTCGGTGGGCGACGGCACGACGTCCCGCAACAACCCCGGTGACGGTACGAGGCCCCGCGAGACGCCGGGTACGAGGCCGGGCGACGGCATCACGTCTCGTACCAACACCCCGGGGGACGGTACGACGCCGCGCGGCACCCCGCCCCGCAACACCACGGACCCGACCGGCAGCACTCGTACCCAAACTCCAGGGCAGAACCCGGGCACGAGCACGGGCACCTCGAACCAGAACTCGTCCCCGTCGTCGTCCACCCGGACCTCGTCACCGTCCACCAGCTCCGCCACGACGACGCCCTCCACCTCGACCGGCACGAGCTCCGGCTCCGGCTCCGGCTCCGGCTCCGGCTCCGACCGCACCTCGTCGTCGGGCAACGGCACCTCGAACTCCGCGGGATCGAGCGGCCGTACCCCCAACTCCTCGAACGCCAACCAGTCCAGCCCCTCCGCGCAGGGCACTCCGGGCACCGGCACGACTCCTCCCGCCAGGCCGCCCCAGGAGCCCGCGGGCAGCACCCCCGCCACCCCCAACACTCCGCAGCAGCCGGCAGGCGGCACGTCCAACCCGCCCCAGAGCACCCCGTCGTCCAACAACCCCCATCAACAACAGCACCAGCAGCACGTGACGCCGGTCCCGGTCCCCACGGTCATCCGGACGCCCGGCGCCTCCGCGACGCCGACGCACCCGGCCGGCTCGGCCTCCCCGCACGCGCCGGGCTCGCCGCAGGCCACCCCCGGCAACACCGGCCAGCCGCAGCACCCGCAGCAGGACAGCCTCCAGGACATCCGTTCCGACCTGGACCATTACCCGGGCGGCCTGACCGACCCCGACCCCGCCGACCAGCAGGCGCTGGACAACGCCGTCCCACGGAACGAGGACGGCAGCCCGCAGCGCCACCCCGACCCCTTCGAGGGCAACTGGTCGCAGCTCCAGAACGACGGCGGCGTCAACGTCCCCGGCCGAAGCAACAACTGCGCCGACTGCTCGCGTTCGTTCCTGGAGACCTGGTACGGCAATCCCCAGGTCTCGGCCCCGCGCACCCTCGACACGGACGCGAACGGCAAGCCCGACCTCTGGTCGCCCGAGCACAACGCCAACGACAACCAGATCCGCTGGACCGGCGCCGCCCACACCTACGCCGGCCCCGGCGGCGACCCCAACACCGCCGACAACATCGCCAACACCCTCCAGCAGGCGGGCCCCGGCTCGGCGGCGATCGTCCAGGTCGACTGGCCCGGTGGCGGCGGCCACGCCTTCAACGTCGTCAACCACAACGGCAACATCGTCTGGGTCGACACGCAGAGCGGGCAGGTCAGCAGCCAGCCGCTGCACATCGACCAGGCGGCGCACGTCTGGCACATACCGTTGGATGCCGATCGGAACCCGATCGACACCAGTCAGCCGCATGCCCAGGACACCACCGGCTCCGCACAGGGGACGAACGAGGCGTCCCCGCACGGAACGGACACACCCGAGAAGGGAACCGACACCTCCCAAGAGGGGGCGGACACGGCTCCGGAGGGCGCCGAAGCCTCCCAACAGGCGCCGAACGCGTCGTATGAGGGGCAGGACCCGAACGGCTCCCCCGAGGAAACCCACTCCCCCCAGCAGGACACGAAGTCGCCTGAAGAGGAAGGCACTACGTCCCAGCAGGAGACGGACGACTCGGGAGAGGGAGACCAGGACCACCAGGTCGCTCAGTCGGATACCTCGGACGACTCCCCGGACCATGCGTCGACCGAGGAGGATGCGCCCCATAGCGAGAACGAGAGCGGAGGCAACCAGGACGCGGTCCGTCCCGAGGGCGACGAGGAAGTGGCCAACACACCTCGGGCCGTTCGGACCGACGCTCCCGCCCCCGACACGAGTGATCAGGCATCTGAGCCGAGGGTTCCACAGGCGACCACCGATTCCGACCCCACCGGCACCCACGCGGTCACGGACGACGCCGTCCCGTCTCCCTCTCATGCCTCACCCGAGGGCCCGACGACCGATCGGGACGCTCCCCGCCAGTCTCCCGACTCGAACCCGCAGCCGGCCTCGACAGCGCCTGAGACTCCCACCCATGTACCGCCCGCCCCGAGCGACACGGAGCATCACGCGCCACAGGAACCAGGTGCAGGACCCGACTCTCAGAAAGACCCTTCGGCGCAAAAAGCCGATCATCAAGAACACGGGATGCTTCCCGAGCAATCCCAGGCGTGTCTCCGCGACACCCACGACGTGCACACGGTCGACCTGGACCGCTTGTACAACGACCTGTCGGAGTGGGGGAACACGGATCAGCTGCGCGACCTCCTGCGCCAGTGCGGCCCGCCGGGACAACTGAACGGGATAAACAAACAGACCCTTATCGATACGCTCAGAAATCCGCCTTTCCGTGACCTCCCGGAGGGCCAGCAAGGGGCCGTGGTGGCGGCCATCAGCCGTCTTTCCCTGAAGTTCCATTCCGAACTCGGAGTGGGCTCCCTCGACCCGTCCGTGCAGAACCCGAACGACCCGAATGTCCGCCCTCTCGACCACGAGGAAGGATCTGACAAGAGGGAACGACAGGAGAAGGGGCGGGACAACCTCTCAAAGAGAATGGAGAGGAAGGGAACCCCTTCTGCCGGCGTTCTCTACCACAGTGGGCAATCCGTATCGGATCGCCCTGCACTGAGGAAGGCACTGGGCGCAGAGGACTTCAAGGCCCTGCTCGACAACAAGGGGGACTGGTCTCGGCGGAACTATGCAACCGTCGAAGTCTTCGATCCCTCCACCCAACAGACCACCTACGTCTCGGACAGTTCGCTCTCCATGGGCCGCGACTGGGCCGAAGGCGTCCATTCCGAGCCTCACATCCTGGATTACGTCGAGGCAGTGAACGCCCAGAGACCGGACGGTCAGAAGATCCAACTCGTCAGCTTCTACACAGAGCGTGAACCCTGTGGTCCGGCTCTGGGAACCGACTGTTCCTCATTCCTGGGCGACCATCTCCCCAAGGATGTGAAGATCCACTACGGGACCGCCTTCCGCAGAGGGCAAATAGAGGGCGAACAAGAGATGCGCGCAGCCGGTCACGGCGCCGAGGTCAATGAGATGAAGGATGCCGCGGTCTCCGCTCAGGGTGACGATTCGCAGGCGTACGTGGACAGGCTGCGCGACATCTGGACAGACCTGGCATACGGTGGCCACCTTTCATGAAGTAGGGTTCCAAGACTGAGACGGAGAGCAGAGGGAGGCATGCCATGGCTATCAGCTCGGAAACCCGGGAAGTAATCCAGGAGTGGCTGGGCTCCCGCATCAGGAGCAACAATCTGCTCGTAATTTCCGGCCCGGCCGGCTCGGGAAAGTCCGATCTCGTCAGAGAGATGGCCGCCAGCATCGACGGCTCGATTCTCGTGGAATGCATGGGCGTGTCGGCGGACTCGGTGGCACAAAGCATCGTGAGGGACACCGGCGGCAATGTCGTATCTTCTGGCCGGCGTTGGGGACGAGACCTACTCCGCACAGCCCTGCAAGGCGAGCATGTAATCTTCCTGTCCAACGTGCAGTGGGCCGGCGTCCTGGCGAACTCTTCCGAGCCTTTCCGGATCGCACACACGCTGGTATCGAGACTGACCTGGGCCCCGAAAGCCCGCATACGCATCGCTCTCGAGTGGGACCCTCTGCTGCTCGGCGACCCGCCACGCGGGAGCGCGAGCGTTTCCCTCCATCAGCACGATGTCGCCGACACCGGGCAACGGCCTCCCGACAACGGCACGACTTCGCGTGTCGTCCACGCTCTGGCCCTCTCTGAACTGCCAACGGTCGACCTCTCGGTCTGGCGCTTCCTCTCCGCGGCCACGGCCCCGTCCCAGGAGCAGCCGACCGAGATCGAACTGAAGAGCATCGCGCTGGACAGCCCGCACCTCTTGACGGTCCAGGATCTCTCCACGACCCGCCCAAGAGTTGGTTTTCGCCACCCGGCCGCACGTCGTCACTGGCTCCGATCGCACAGCTTCAGCGATGGACAACAGACTCGGATCACGGAATCGCTGGTCGCGCATATCCGCCGGTCGAACTCCGGGGTGCCGCCGGTCGCAACCGCAGAGGTGGACGCGTACGCCGCGAAGACCCTGCCTGTTCATGCCGCCCTGGCCGGATCCCTGGAGCGGCTCCTTTCGCAGGGGTGGTTGCTGGCACGCTGTGAGGCGCCTTCGTTGTGGGAAGGTCTGAGGCTTGCCTACCCGGACGGCGTACCGCTGGGGAGTGTCGCGGCCGATATCCGTGCCCTCGAAGCCCAGGGTGTCCAGCCCGGCAGTCAAGGTGAGTGGGTGTCATGGCTGCACCACGCCGCGCTGAGCAGCGGACGGGTCGAGTTGGCTCAGCAACTCGTCGACAGCGGTGTGCCGTTGCCATGGCGAACGGTGTGGTCGCGCTGGCGCCCCAGCGGGGTGTTCGGCACATACGCTCATGAAGCGGGGCGGGTGGACGAGTTGGCCCTGAAAGAGGATCACACGTACGGGCCGCGCGTCGTCACGGTACGAGACACCACCACAGACAAGGCAGCACTGCCTGACTTCTCATACGTGACGCGGGAGTGGGCGGTTGCCACCGGAGAGCCGGTCGGTGAGGCGACCGTCGTCCAGGAGTCGTTGGACGAAGCCGACTGGCTCTTCGACGATCGGGCCCCCGAGGGCCTGTCAGCCGTGTTCGCGACGCACTCTCCCCCGGGCTGGGACGTCGAAGAAGAGGGCCCTCCGCCCCCGCCTCGTGTCCCCGCCTCCGTCACACACGCGGTCTTCGTCGAGGGCACATGGATTCTGGCCGGCAGCGGCGGCCTGTTCGCTGTTTCAGTCGATGGCGAGCTTGATCCTCGTCCCGACCCGTGGCTGCCCGAACCACTGGTGGAAGCACATTCCACACTGGCCACGCCGGAACTCCCACCCCGGGCACGCGCTGCGGCGAGGGGGGAATCGTCAGGCAGGCTCTGGCTCGAGGAAGGTTTCGGAGCGGGTACCTGTCACCGGCTGACCGTATCGGACGTGCCCGATCAGCTGGAGAACGACGCGGCACGACGCTTCCTCATCGACATCGGTCTACCTGCTGTGAGCGGGTTCCTGCATCTCGACACGGACAGCCCTCCCGGCGATGTTCTGCGTCAAGTCCCCTGGCCGGACACGGCGCAGAACAGTACGCCTGGTACCGAGGGCCCGTTCTTCCCCCTGGGGACGTGGATGCATTCACGTCTGCTGCTCGACGGGAGGACCGGTCGAGTCCTGCGCGACACCACGCGGGGGCCGGACACCGTACTCGCCGGGAGCAGCCTCGCCCAGTTCTTCACCATGGTGCGCCTCTTCGACGAACACCGTAGATCCTTCTATCCCAGCCGTGCGGATCGGCAGGACCACGGCAGGATTCTGCGGAAGTGGTGTCAGGAGATCGACCCCGCTGCCCTGGAGGGCGAGGTGTGGCAGATCGCACTCGGTCCCTACGACTTCCAGGACAGCACCTGGGACCTCGTCTCCCCCGACGGCCGCTTTCCGTAAGCTCCACCCTTCACGCCCCCCGCTCCGGCTCCACCACCCCCCTCCTGATCTCCCTGATAATTTGCTGCTCCTGCCACCCAAGTCCATTGACTCCACGGGGAATCATGAGCCAGCCGCCCTTCCAACCACCGCCGCCACCTGCGCAGCCTCCGCAGAACGCCGCGAACCCGTACAGCCGGCCCGCGCCGCCTCCCGCCCCGCCGCAGCAGCAGGCACCGGGATTCGGACCGCCGCCCGGCCCTCAGCAGCCTCCGGTGTACGGCGGGCCCGCGCCCGTTCCCGGTCAGCCTCCGGTGTACGGCGGACCGGCGCCCTTCCCGGGGCAGGCGCCGTACCCGATGCAGCCCGGGCCGCCGTTCCAGGGGCAGCCCTTCGGGCAGGGGCCGGTGGCGAGCGGGAATCCCGTGGGTGCGGTCCTCCTCGGGTTCCTTGTCTCGTTCGTCATCTCGCTGGTCTTCAGTGGTGTCGTCGTGTTCATGGCCGAAGGCTGGAGCGTCGCCGCGTCCATCACCATCTACCTGGCCTACGCGCTCCTCAGCGGAGCGATCGTCGGCGCCTTGATCGGCAAGGTGGGTGGCGGCAGTAGCGGTGCCCGGATCGGTGGGGCCGTCATCGCCGCGCTCGGTGCCTTCTTCGGGTGGGCCAACGCCATCCCAGGCATCATCGCCAAGGAAGAGTCGTTCATGGCTCTCAAGACCCTGCTGGAAGCCGAGCCCTTCTTTCCGGCCAAGGCCTGGTGGCACAACGGCGACGGCGGGGTCGACTGGTCAGGCCCGGTCAGCCTCGTGCTCGCCGCAGCCGCCGCCTGGGGCATCGCCTACCTCGTCGGCAACAAGCGCGGTCACTCGTGACGTCTCAGTGGACACCGGCCCCCTCCCCCAGTCCGGTGGCCCCTGGTCCGTGACGAGGAGCCACTGCACCCCATCCAACGGCAGGTCCCCCAGCTGTGGTTCGGCGAGACCGAGCGGGAGGCCCCTGTAGTCGTCACCGGAACGGCGTTCGTATCTTCGTGCGCCGGGGTCTTCGTCAGCCGAAGTCGTTCGTGCCGGGCGTGGGATGGGTGCCGGCGGTCTCGTCGTACGTCGGCATGTTGGTGCCGTACGAAGCGCGGGGGTCCAGTGGGGCCGCACCGGAACCACTGACCCGATGGGGCTCCCCCGCGCTCGGGCGCAGCACCGCCGGCATCACACCGGGCGTGGCCTGCGTGGCCGTATCCGTGCCGGTCTTCTCGAAGTCCTGGGAGACCCGCTCGTCGTTCCACTCGTGGCCGTCGGCCGAGGACCTGAGGTTGTCACCGCCGGCCTGGATGCGGGCGTGCAGACCGTCGAGCGCGGGCTTCCAGCTCGTGGCGAGTTCGGTCAGGGCGGAACCCATCGACCAGCCCGTGAGCGAACCACCCGCCGTTCCGGCCTCCTTGACGGCCTTGTCCGCGGGGCCCTTCATGGTGCGGGCGATGCCGTCGCACGCCCCGGCGGAGGCGCGGAGCTCGGCCGGGTCGACATCGGTGCGCTGGGACACGTCGGCTTCCTCTCGGGGTTGGAAATGCTCCTGCTGACTCAGAATTGCTGCTGCTCGGCTCCGGGAGGGAGGAAGCAAGGAGTCGAGACGGAGAGCCGAAGAGTGCCGGCGGGATTCACCGAGTCCGCGATGAGCGAGTAACCCTCCTTGTCGCTCTTGCCGTACATCACGGCTTCAGGCGTGGCGGGGCGCTCGGTGTAGCTCGTGATGCGGACCCCGTGCTCCTCCAGAGCCGCTCGGAGCTTGCGCACCGCGGCGATGTGCTCCGCCTCGGGGAGCTTGGCGTAGCCGGTGTAGGTCAGCGTGTACCGCCCGTCCTCGGGCACTTCGTCGTTCTTGCCCACGCAGGCGTCGAAGTGCTTCCTCGGCGCGGGCTCATCGGCGATCTCGACGTCCGCGTATCGGGCCATGGTCGAGACGTAGTCCTCGGCCCATCGCAGCGAGTCCGATCGGCTCTTGCGGGGGAGAGGTTTGTTGATTTCGCTGGTCTGCTGGGACATGCAGGCTCCGGTACAGAGGATGGCGGTGAGTGCCAGGGTGACTCTGAGGGCGGTTCTACGGCGCATCGGTCTCACTGGTGGGGGGAACGGACAGGGCCACTGGGCAGCCGGCGCTGATCACAGGTGGCCGGGTGGCTGGGCCGGGACCTCGGTTGGGCCGTCGTATGCGCTCGGCTGACGGCCGGCGATGATCCGCCCCTGGTTGGCGAGGCTCTCGCTGTCCTGGTCCCAATACCCGCTGTGGCCACTCGTGTCGGTTTCGAAGCGGGTGGCACCGAAGTAGGAGGACGTCACGTTGTGCCCGAGGGTCAGGTCCTGGGCGTCCCGGATGGGGTCGTCCTCGGCCAGGCCCACATACACGTGGCTGGGGTCGATATTGAGGTCGTCCGCTCTGTCCACGGTCATGCCCGGGCTGCCGACCACCGAGATGTTGTCCGCGTCCAGACCGCCGTTTCCGGCCGCCGCCGCTCCTACCGTGGTCGATCCGTAACTGTGGCCGAGCACGGTGAGGTTCGCCCTCTCGCCTTCGTGGGAGGCACGCAGGCCGTGCGTGAAGTCCCTCAGGTCCTGAGCACCGTCCTCCGCCCGGCCGGTGCCGGCGACAGAGAGATTGCCCGCCTCGGTGACCGGGACTTCGGGGGCGTCGTAGCCCAGCCAATAGACCATGGCGGTGCTCGATGTCGGATCGGCGTCCTGCGCGGACTCCTGCAGCTTGCTGAGGCGCCCCAGTTGTCCGCCTGTGGACTCCATGGTGGTGGCGGTGCCCGGGACCTGGACGCCCACGTTGTCGGCGGTGTCCGGGTTGCCCATGGCGACGATGGCCCGTCCGTCGTCCTTGGAGTCGTAGCCGAGGAGGTACAGCTCCTTGCCCTTGGGCGCGCCGTCCGCCTTTTCGAGCTGCTCGTTGAGCACCAACAGGTTGCTCAGACGCTTGTTGACCTCCTCATCACTGTCGTCCGGGAACCCTTCGTCCCAACTGCCCTCCTGGATCAGATTGAGTTCCTGGCCGAGCGCGGTGCGATTGGCGTCGTCGCGTACGTCCGTCGGCAGGCCGTCGGTGGCGCCGATCTCCTTCGGATAGAGCGTGGTGTAGGTCTGCCGCTCCTCGGGGCTCAGCGCCTTCCACCACTCGGCGGCGGCCTTCGGGTCGTCCTCGGGGATCTGCGGGCCCTGTACGCCGATGGCCTTCATCGCGTTCTTCACGTCCTGGGCGGACTCCGACGCCGCGTCATGGCTGAGCGGGTCGGTGAGGATGTCTCCGTCGAGCTCCGCGAGGGCCTTCGCGCCGTCGTCGCTCGCCTTCCGCGCGTCGGCCAGAGCCGTGTCGATGGCCGCGCGGTGCTCGCCGAGCAGGGCGTCGCGGTCCGCGACGATCTGCCGCGCGTCGGGGTCCTGGTGGGGCAGGCCGGTGGTGGTCGGGTCACTGACCCAGCCGTCGCCGTCGACCTCGAAGTGGTCCTCCTCGGCCCGCCGCACCGCGTTGCGGAGGTCCGTCTGGGCCGCCTCCATCCAGAACTTCGTGGTGTCCAGAACCTCGGCGACGGCCATCGCCTCCGTCTCGACCACACCGATCCGCGACTCGACGTCCTCCAGGTAGAAGAGGGCCGCGTCGGCGTCGTCGCCCTTCCAGGACGCGTGCAGGGGGCCGGTGACCTGCCGGCGATGGCGGTCGGTGAGGGAGTCCATGGTCGTCGACAGCTCACGCCAGGCCTTGGCCGCGGCTTCGAGATCGGAGAAGTCCTGCTTCATCAGCCGGGAGAAGTCAGACGCCATGGCTACGGCCTCGTCCCGGGCCTGTTCCCGGACCTGTTCGGCCTCTTCGGCCTCTTCCCGACCGGCCCAAGTCCCCTTCAGGGCATGGCAAAGACACCCCAAAGCGCATAAGGCAACCCCCGTTGCTGTTACTCACTCATGAGTTCGAGGCGCACAGAGTAACCGACGCTCTCACCCTGGGGACAAGTCCCGATCGATTGTCAGGCGCTCGCGCTCTTGAGGAGGTCCCGGAGCCTGCGCACGAACTTCACGATGCCCCAGACGGCGAGGCCGCCGAAAAGGAACAGGACCAGGAACGCCTGCCAGAGCGGCATCTTCCCGTGCCGGGAGTACGAACTTCCGTGGCTACCGCGGTAGGAGTAGCCACCACCATGCGAACTCCGGTAACCGCCGCGGCTCTTGCCACCGCTGCCCTTGCCCACACCGGTCCGGGGCACCGCCGCGGCACCGTATGAGGCCGACACCGCGCCGTACGCGGCGGAATGACGCACCGGCGTCGCCTGAGCCACGGAGGATGCCGAGCCGAACAGGACCCCGATCAGGACGAGGCCGGTCGACCAACGCGCAGGCGTGGTCAACGGTGTGCCCCCCGCCCGCCCCGCTCGTTCACCCCGTACACCGGCGCGTCCCGCTCCGCACGCTCGCGGTCCAGATCGGCCTGCTGCCGTGCGTCCCACTCGCCGAACTGCGCCTTGGACTGCTGCCGTTCGGCGTACGTCTGGTCGTCGGCCGCCCGCCGCATCTCATGGAGCCGCTGGAAGACGGCCTCGGTGTAACGCGGGTCCTGGAAGGCGTCCTTGACGTCGACGTCGCCGCTCAGCACCGAGCGCGCCATGTCGCGCAGGGCCGGGTCGAGCGAGGTCGCGCCCGCGATGGTGCGCAGGGAGCGGCGCAGCCGCAGGGCCTGTTCGGGGTCCTGGGCGATTCCCATGAGTTCCTCGTCCTGGATCTCCCGGTCCGCGGTCATGGGTGCGTACGTCCTTCCTGGTTACGGGTGTTGGGGGTGAGGTCGGCGAAAGGCGGTGGGGAGTCCGGACTCACCCGAACTCGCTGCGAGCCCAGTCCTGCGCGTTCCCGCCACCGTGCGAGGAACCGGAGCGCGAGCCGGAGGAGGCGGCAGCGGTCGGCCTGTTGGCGTGGGACGCCTGCGTGGTCGTACCGCTCGAGCCGCTCGTTCCGCTCATTCCGCTCGATGAACCGGAGTCCGAGGACGAACCGGAGTCCGAGGCAGTGGAGTTGGACCCGGAGGCAGCGTCGGAGGACTCCCCGCCCTGACCGCTGTGCCCGGACACCGCGTCCACACCCTGCTGTACGCGGTCCCCGACCGCCCCGGTGACCTTCTCGGTCGCGGCGTCGACGGCGCCGTCCACGTGCCCCTGCACGTCGGTGTAGCCGGCGAGGGTCGACCCCTCACCACCCGTGACCTCGTTCTTGAGGCCGTCCACATACTCACCGGCCGCGTCCTTGGCGACGCCCGCCGTCTCGCCGAAGTCGATGCCGGAGCGCTCGTCGAAGTAGGTCTCGATGCTCTGCCGGCCGATGTTCTGGGCCATGCCGATCGCGGCGTCCTTGGCCTTGTCCTTGGCCGCGTCGACGACCTTCTCCTGGACGAACTGCTTGGCCTCTTCCTTGATCTTGTCCTTGGCGAACTGCTTGACCTTCTCCTTGGTGATCTTCTCGAGCTGCTCCTTGGCGATCTTCTTCAGGGCGTCCATGGTGGCGTGCTCCATGGCCTTGGTGACCGCCCGCATGACCTCCTGCTTGAGCTTGTTCAGGATCTCGCGGACGATCACCCGTGTGGCCTGGGTCGCGCCGAGCGCGCCGACCTCGGAGAGTCCGAAGGTGAACGGGGCGGAGGCCTGCGCCGCGATGATCTCCACTGCCAGGGCGATGAGTTGGGCGATCACGGCCAGCTTGGCCGTGAGGACCGCGATGGCCGCCGCGTCGAAGGCGAGGGCGATCACCTCGCAGGCGGTCCTGGCGTCGGGGAGGTATCTGTCCTCGCCGTTCGAGCCGGTGTACGCACCCCAGGCCTTGCTGAAGCCGTCGACGGCCGTGCCGACATTGCTCGCGACGACGGTACGGGCGTACCCCTCACCGGTCGTCTCGATCTGTTCGAGTTGATTGCCGAAAGTACGCCAGGTCTCGGCGACCTGGTGCAGTGCGTCCTCGTCGGCCTCGGGCCAGGAGTAGCCGAGGAGGTCGAGCACCCAGACGAGTTCGTCGGGCAGTGTGAGCGCCATGCGAAAGCCCCGTTATGTGCTGGAGTTCTTAGGTCCTAGACCTTGCCGACTTCGCTGATCATCCCGTTCAACCGGCCACTGTTCGACGCGTCCGAGTCGTCGTAATTGCGGGCCATGTCTTCCAGGTTGTGGCCGATCTGTGAGAGCCGTTTCGCGAGGCTGTCCATCGACGTGAAGATTCCGTCGCGAATCGGCGTGTAGACCTGGCCGAAGATATCCCCGAAGTCCGCGTCCGCCCACGGCTCACCCAGGCCGTCGAGATCATCCTGAAGCTTCTTGGAGGCTTTCGAGAAATCACCCCCGAGCTCGGCGAAGTTCTCTCCCTGTTTCTTCAGTATCGACGTGTCGACGTCAAAGGTGCCGAACTCCACTGCTCCCCCGGACTCCGTTTGCTGCAGTTCATATTGGACGACAGGCCGATACCTTAGACTCCTCGCGCACGGCTCAGCCAGCCCGACAGTCAAGAGATCGTCAAGTTCGCAGGGGGACGTCAACAGTGGTTACGACACGGCCGAGTTACGGCAGCACAGGGACCCTGTGGGTGGGAAGGCTGCTCGGCCTGGGACTGATCCTTCTGGCCGCCATCGTCGCCGCGGTGACGGTTCCGGAGCTCCGCGGCGAACTCGCCGGCGAGGGCACGGACGGAACCCTCACCGTTTCTTCATGTGAAGCGCACACGAAAACCCACTACGGTACGCACAGGCGAACGACGGAACTCAAGTTCAGCTGCACGGGGACCTGGACGGCACAGCATGGTGGAGCCACGTACAAAGACGTGACGGTGGAAACGTCGTCGCGTTTGGACAGCGGCGCGAAAATCGGAGTCGTACAGGCGGACGACACCTTCGAACTCCCCGAGGACCGGGCCCCCGGAAAAGACATCGCCATTCTCGCCTTCTGCCTTTCCCTCCTCACCTTCGGCGCCTTCTGCCTCCTGACGGGCTTCGGCACCCGCAACGGCCCCGGCCTCGCGACCTCTTGGCAGGGCCTGCCGGCTCGGAAGGTGCTGGGGCCCACGCTGGGCGGCCTTTTCGTGATCGGTGCTCTCACGGCACTGGTCTGCGCACTTGTCGCGTGACGCCGTATCCGTCGCTCTTCTGATGTCCGAGTTCTGAGGAACCCACAATGACCCAAGTACACGGGAATGCCACGCCGAACGCAGCCGCGCAGGGAGACCGAACCGGCCTCGGCCGCCTCATCGGCGCGGGCCTGATCCTGGTAGGCGTAGTCCTCCTCGCCCTGGGCGCCTACCTCGGCCCCGTCCGCTACGCGGCGTCGACGCCGGGCAAGCTCACCGTCGACAACTGCTCGATCGAGTACAAGTACCGGAGTTCGTCGAGCAGTTCGCGGAAGAAGACCAAGACCAGGTGGTGCTACGGCACCTTCGCGGCCGACAACGGCTCGGCGAAGGACCTCAACGCGGAACTCAGGAGCGACGCCCTCTATCAGAAGGGCCACGTCATCGACGCCCGCAAGTCCAGCGACACCAGCTACCAGCTGGACAAGGGCTGGCTCTATGCCATCGCGGTGGGCTGCGCCTGGGCCTTCGGCGCCCTGATCGCCCTCTCCGCAGGCGTCTTCGCCGCGGTGACGGGGTTCCCGTACGGGCGCTCGGAGAGCCATGGGTTGTTCCGGGTGTGCCTGGTGGTGGCCGGGGTGGGGGTGGTGGGGCTGGTGGTGAGCTGGGTGGTGGCGTTCTTCGCGTGACGCCGGCAGGGCTGGGTGGGCCCGCAGTTCGGCCGGGCCCGCCTACGTTTCATGGCTCGGTGGGCGTCGCCGAGGCCTACGGTGCCGCCCGGAACGCCACTGACACGGCAAGGTCCGCCACCGGAGCGGGGTTCTGGCTGGCTCACCGTCCCCCGTGGGACGTTCCCCGAGCCGGGGAAGAGCTACGAGGATCCAGCCGTGTTGCGGGCTCCCCCATCACCCGTGAAGCCGGAAGGACAACATCACCAGAAGACAGGCGCCGACACCGAAAAGCCCTCCTCGGACCATCCACTTTCGCACGACACCCACCCGCGTTTCCGATGCCGCCCGAGTGATCAGGACGACTTGCCTTCCACTCCGCGGGAACCTGCCGGTGGCGGCGAAGACCATGCCGAAGGCCAACACAATCAAACCGAGGAAGAACAACGAGAGCCACCGGACTGTCTCGACGAATCCAACCTGCACGTACCAGTCACCGGCCTTCCGAACGGAGACCTTGCTGCCCGGCTTCACTTCCACCCAGGCGCTCGCCTGGTCGTCAACAACCTTGCCGTCATCGGACCGGAAGGTCCCTCCGCACACCGAGGTGCCCTTGGAGTGACGGTGTCCCCCTTCAACCCAGCACCGGTCCACGGCCAGAATGCCGTGCCTACCGGCGAGACCGGTGGCGAGGGCTGCGTTGTGGAGGCCGAACCAGAAGGCCGCGAGGGCGAGACCGAAGAACAGAACCCCGAGAGCCCGGCCGAGGAAGCCGGGCCGAGGATGGGTTGTGGCGGACGGGAGCGGCGTCAATTCCGGCTGACTCACTTGGTGTTCTCCATTGCGTAGTGCATCTTGGTGCCGCCCCGGTGTACCAGAACGTCGACCTGCAGCGCCTAGGCGAACGGTGGGGTGCCGAGAGGGCGCCCCTCACACCGATTCGACATGCACGTCGCCGAGGTCGAGTAGTCGAGGTACGCCTGCATGTCCTTCGAGTCGCTGATGAAAATGACCGCGCTCCCGTGCTTCGCGGCAGACAGCGCCACCCAGGCATACATCACATCCGGCTTCTTCCTGCCGGGTAGCTTCGCTTGTTCCAACGCTGCGCCGATGCGCCGCCAGTCGATGGCGTCGAGACCCGTGGCGCATGCGATGCGCTCCGGCCGGCCTTTGTTACTCGCATCGGGGGTTCCGACGCCCGCGCTTGCGGCACCATACAGTCCCTGAGAACGTCGTCCCCGAGTCTTACGCGGGTACTGGGATCACTCCGCTCGATCCCAGGTGAGTCAGGAACTCGGGGCGGCAGCCCTTACCGGCGTCAGGAACACGAGTAGGGCTGATGGTCATGTGCGGTCGAGCCAGCTGAGCATCAACGCGCTACAGGCCTTCGGCGCCATGAACTGTGCCTGCCTTGAGGTCGCCAATGAACGCCATGAAAGTTCCGACCGGGAAAGAGAGCGCGCCTCGGGCCGGGGCCTTTGAGTCGCGTATCGCGACTCGGGTGTGGAGGTTCGCTATCTCTACGCAGTTGTTGCCGTCGGCGCCGCCGGAGAAGGACGACTTCTGCCAGTTCTCGGGGGTGGTCACGGCTCGCCTCATAGTTCCTTCGCCAACCTGTGGATGAAGTCACGCGAACGCGCTGGCTCGAGCGATACAGCCTCCACCTTACGGAAGAGCGTTCGAAAAGCAGTGAGTTGGGCCTCGGAGTCGATGAAGGCCGTGCCATGAGCAGTGTCGCGCAGCGCCGTGTCCAGTTTCGGTACGGCTCCACCCGCGTACGCCATGCCGCTCCACGCTCCGCCGAAGTCGTCCAGATCGAAGGGGACGACCCGCACGGTGACGTGGTCTGCTTCGGAAAGTTCCAGGATGCGGGCGAGCTGGGTTTGCGCGGCGGCTCGATTGCCAACTCTGATGCGCAGAGCCGCTTCGTGGATGACCGCCTCATACGGGATGGAGGTAGGGCCCGTGATGATCACCTTTCGATCCATGCGGTGCCTGACCCTCAACGCAAGCTCTTCCTCGGGGAGTTCAGGGACGCGGTAGGAGAAGATGCCGCGGGCGTAGTCCTCTGTCTGGAAGAGGCCAGGGACGTGCAGGAACTCGACGTCGAAACGGTAAGTGGCGTGGTGCTCCAACTCGGCGATGTCCAGAAACGACGTCGGCAGCAGTCCTTGGTACTTTTCCCACCAGCCACTCGTCCGGTCGGTCGCCATAGCGACCAGGGCCGCGATCAGCTCAGCATCCGTGCAGGCGTAGTGAGCGGCAAGCCTTCGTACGCGTTCCCCGCTCACCCCTGCCGTACCGAACTCGATCTGACTCATCTGAGCCGAGTCGGTTCCTAGCAGTGCAGCGGCTTCGCGCCCCTTGAGCCCTGCAGCCTCGCGCAGTTTTCGCAGCTCAGCACCGAGACGTTCCTGTCGCGCGGTGGGCTGTTTCCTGCGCGCCATGACTTCCTCCTGGCCCCCAACTGCCCTAGGACAGTGCCTCGTTCGAGGGTCAGATTACGGCAACGACTTGCACGGTCCCAAATTGTGGCTCTACCGTCAGTGACGCGATGCACACACAGCGGAACTCGGGGTCACCGGAAGCGCACCGCTCCGTCCTGCCATGACGGACGCGGCACTGCCACCGCCCGCCGCTCCCTCACGAATGTCCAACACCCCCCTGCTCGATAGGAGTTCAGTCATGCCCGAAACCGAGCCCTGGGAGTACTCCCTCCACATCCCGAACGACCCACGCGCCGTCACCGTCTGCCGCCGGACCGTGCGCCTGATCCTCACGATGCACTGCTTGATCACCATGGTCGACACCGCAGAACTCCTCGCGACAGAGCTAGTCTCCAACGCCGTTCGCCACACCAATGGGCCTGCCGCTCTGCGTCTGCGCTGGAGTGACGGTGTGCTGCGCATTGGCGCCTGGGACGCCGACCCTCAGCCGCCTGCACCGCCTTCGAGGCTGACCGACTTGGTCGACTCGGAGGACGGCCGCGGTCTCGCGCTGGTCCGGGCCTGCGCCGACGTCTGGGGCTGGCAGTCGCTGACCAGAAACGGGAACCGCGGCAAGTGCGTTTGGTGCGAGATCGTTGCCGCGTAGGCCGCGCGGTCGGCCGTCAACCATCCGTACTCGTAGGCAATCACCCGGCCGCTGGCACCCGAAGATAGTGTCGGTATGGCCTCGCAGGATTCTCGTCAGTGATCACGCTGGCTCCGTGTTCTCGCGGAATTTGCCTGCGTCTAGGAGGTCGACTCCGCAGCCATGGCGATCCAGCTCAGGATGCCCACAGAGATCGCGACCACGACGGCATAGACCATGCGGCCGGCCGCCTTCTGACGACCCGAGGGCTCCCGGCGGCGAGCTTCCCGACGCTGGGATGCTCCGCGTGGCTTGACCGCTTGGTAACCAAGACCCGCGAGGACTGCCACGCAGACAGCGACCTGCCACAGTTCGCCAACGACGCCCCAAAAACCGGTCCGCTGAATCGTCTGGGGCCAAAGCCCCTGACGCACGTCCAACTTGGTGCCATCCGGGTAGTCATGCCCGGTGTCCTTGAGGTGCACGTAGACGGCATCGCGGACGGTGCCACCGTCCGGCGTGAAGTCCCCGTAGCAGTCGTAGTCGGAGTTCCTGCGGGTGTTGCTGGTGTCGACGCAGGTGTCCACCTTGTACGTGCCAGGGGTGCCGTAGAGCCCTGCGGAGAGGGCGAGGTCGGCGGTCGCGGTGACACACCAAAAGGCGGCCACGAGGGCGAGAATGCCGCCGCACACCCATCCGAATACACGCATCAGCCGTGTACCAAGATCCTCGGCTCCTTCTCCAACAGCCGGGAAATACCTGCCTGTTCGGCAAGGGCCCTGCGCTGCGAGTCGGCCTGGGCGCGCTCCTGCTCGTACTTCTCCCAGTCCGCGGGCTGCACGAAGAGCATGTCGTTGCTTTCCGGGACGATCACGACGCCGCCAAAGGCCAGGTCACCGGCGAACCAGGCACCACCCTTCTCGGCCTCCTTCGGCCAGCGGCGCATCGTCGAGGCGTTGATCGCGCGAAGAGATGGGGCGCCATGCTGACCACGCACCGACAGTCGAACGGTGTGCACATCGCCGAGATACTTCCACTCCGTGTCCTTCTTGGACACTCGGGTGCGGTACTCCAGGGGATAGGTGTGCAGCACCTTCTCGCACACCTTGAGCCGCGACCCGTAGCCCAGCCTGAGAACAAGGAAGGTAAGCACGAACAGGCAGGCAGGGATGCCGAACATGGGCAAGGCAGCATCCCAGCCGGCCAGGCGCGCCGCGATCGGCACAGCGAACAGGCTCACGGCAAGTGCGAGACGCACGGCAATATGCCGGTGTCGGAGGGCGCGGTTGTGTTTGAGGACCTGCGCAATGTCGGGCGCCTTGGGCGGATTTTCCATGAACGGGCTCCCTCCTTATCCGAAGTCGTTGCGCATGGCCGCCTCGGCTGAGCCCGCTCGCGGCTCGTCCCGCTCCGGCACCGGCTCAGTCGGATCTGTGAACGTCAGCGTATGGGCAACTCCTAGGAGGATGTCCCGATACACGTCCGCGAGGTGGGGAGCGGGTGTCACCAACTGGACCAGAATGATGTCGGGCGTGCCCGATCCAGTGACAGCAACCGTCCCCTGCCATACGTCGCCGTAGAGGGGGCCTTGGGGATTGCTGGGGTCCATGCCCGGCGCAATGGCGCGCTTCTTCTCCTCCGCTAGATAGCCGAGGCCACATGGCAGTTCGATCGGGCGCACCCCGGAATCCGGGTCGTCGGCGGCTGACGCAGCGAAGCTGGCAATCACCAGCTTTGCGTTATGGCCAGATGTCGCGACAGTCGCGATCGTGAGGATGGACGTCACGATGGTGTCGTCGTCATCTGGGTGGTAACCGGCGGCGCACAAATGCACGTTCTGCGCATTGAGCGCGCTGACCATACCCGCATAGAACTGCAGAACCTGCGAGGCCTGCGCCCGCTGATCTGCGGGCAGCATGTTTAGCTCACGGGCGAGTTCCTCTATGCGCTCGCGCGGTGGATTCAGGTCCAGCTTCGCGTAGCCGTGCGGAATTCCATACCAGAAAACGGGCTTGGCGGTACTGCTTGCGGCGGAGCCCGACGGGGCTGCGCTATTGGTCACGCTTTGTCCACCTCTCGCTTCGGCTACCCTGCGGCCAGTAGGGACCGCACGATGTCCGTCCCGGCCCAGACTCCGCCTCCGGCGTTGATGCCTGTCGCGACATTGCCCGGCGTCCCTTCCTCCGGCATGAAGTTCGCGACGACGCTGAGGCCGTTCACACTGATGTCAGTCATGAGTTTGGCCGATCCAGAGACGCTCTCTCCTGCTGCATGCCACGCCTCTGCAGCAGCGGTTGTCGGGGCTGTGCGTAGCACGTGGCCGACTTCCCGAACGAACTCGGTGCCGACCTCGCGGCTCGTGACGTTGACGCCCATATCCACTGCCTCAGTCAGCCCACCGCGGATTTCGCGGGCCGCCGAACTCAGCGCCCTGCCGCCAGGCACCATACCAATGAAATCGCCACCGACGGTGGCCCAAGCAGAGAAGGTATCCATGTTCCAACCGAACTTGTCGCCCCCAGGGAGAAGAGCATTCCGGAAGTCCGGATCGGAGAAGTTACTGGCCAGGTCCACCGCGCTGGCAGCAATCGCAATGCCGGCGAAAAGCGGGGCAAGCGGAGTCGGAAAGAGAGCGAGTAGACCGGCGATAGCCCCGATGGTGCCCGCATTCTCAACCAGGAAATCGCCGACCGACTTGAGGATGTCGCCGACCTTGTCCCAAAATCCAGGCTCGTCCGGGGCCTTCTTAGCTGAGCCTTCCAGAGCCTTGGCGATGATTTCAGCATCGCCAGCGTGCTCGGTTTCCAGCTCCGTGACCTTGCGATTGAGCGAGTCGTACTCGTTGTTCGCTTTGGTGAGAGCCGTATTCGCCTCGTCCAACTCGCGCTCCGCGGAGCGCAGTCGAACAGTTGCGGCGTCAGCTTCCTCCTGCGAGGGGAATGTCTGGCCAGCGAGCTTTAGGTCCGGATGCTGGGCCGCCTGGTCGTACGCGCTCTTGGCCTTGCCGACCGCGGTCTTCTTCTCGGCCGCCGCGTCGTCGTACTTCTTCGCCAGCTCCCGGTTGGAGGTGAGCTGGCCTTCCCACTTGTCCAGTTGGGTCGCTGCGCCACGAAGGGAAGAGGCAGCGTCCTTGATGTACTTCGGCAGGTCGCCATCGAGGGACTCGCGGAACTTCTCCGCCGCGTCGCCCTCCCAATAGCTGCTCTCACCAGTGAGCTTTGTCAACTGCCGATGCGTGTTCTCCAGCGCCGTCGCCGCTGCGGCCACCTTCTGCTGTAGCTTAAGGACTTCGGCGGGGACGCCGGGTACGGGGTTCCAGCCGATGTTGGGGTACGGGTTCGCTGCCATTACCGACCACCCCCGGCAGCACCGGAGGTGCTCTGATCCGCGATCTGCCTGAGGGCCTTCTCCAAGGCTTCCTCGACCTCTTCGTAGCCCTTCTTGTTGGCCTTCACGCCCTCTTTGATCGCGTCAATCATTTTCTTGGTCTTGTCTGCCCCGTATTTCCATTCGTCTTGAAACTTGTCACAGGCCTCATCGAGCCTCGCGGTGCCGATCTGGTCGGCGCGCACGTGGTCGAGGGCGGACCGAGCCTCGTTCAGCTCATCGACGCATCTCTCCAGGTCTGTCAGGAACTGTTCGAGTTGCCCGATGTCTGTTTTGAAGTGGTCCCCCATTGACCCGTTTCTCCCCGCTTGGTTCCGGATGCCATACGCCCAGGCAGCTCACTGATCATCTGAGCATCTTCGACAACATACCTGCACTTGCTCACTCCTTGGATGGCTCGCTCCGCCGTCGTTTTACCCGTCGGAAGCCTGCGACGTCTTCGATGCTGCCCAAGGTGCGCTCTCCCCCTACTAGCCTTGGTACGGAGGCTGTTGAGCGTACGGATTGGGGTGTTGCGGGAGCTGTGCCGAAGAACCGGGGTATCCGTAGCCCTGATTGGGGGCGGAGGTTGGATACGACTGCTGGGCGAAAGGCATCGGTTGCCGCGGCGGATAGCCCACGTACTGCGGGTATGCGCCGTCCGCAAGACCGCTGTTCATCGAGGTACGACGACTACGGGTTACGGCGTAGACGGTGACAGCCGCAATCACGACTCCGAGGCCGATAACTCCGACGAGGAGGACGATGGCGCCCATGGAGTTGCTTCCGTTCTCGCTTCCGGGACGATTTGCTGCGCCGTTGGCGCGCGGGGGGGAGGACTGCGATGGTCAACATGCACGGTGCAGGTTCTGCTGACCTCTACTGCCCTTGGTACGGCGGCTGTTGGGCGTAGGGGTTGGGCTGCTGGGGAGCCTGGCCCGGAGGTGTCGAGTAGCCCTGGTTGGGCGGGGTGTTGGGGTACGGCTGCTGGTACCCCGTCGGGGGCTGGGGCGGGTAGCCCGTGCCGTGCGGGGGTGTGCCGCCGCCGGGGCCAGGACCGCCGTTGCCGCGGTTTCGGCGGCTGCGGATCACGGCGAAGATGATCGCGATGATGATTACGGCGCCTGCGATGCCGGCGATGAGGAGGATGCCGTTGGAGGACGACTTGCTCTTTTCCTTCGCCGCCTGGCTCGTGCTCTCGTTGCCGGAGGCGGAGCCGGACTGCGTAGACGTGGACGGCGACGCTTGCGCGAGGGGGCCCTGCTTGGGGCCCGCGGGGATGTCCATCGTCAACGCAGAGCCTGGGCGGGCGATGCCGTAGCCGAGTTCCTTGTCCGGGGCCGTCTTACCTGTGTTGTTCAGGAACGACGCCGACTTGACCAGGCGGTTGATGATCTGGCCTGCGGTCAGGTCGGGGTACTTGGAGCGGAGAAGGGCGACGATGGCGGAAACGTAGGCGGCAGAGCCTGAAGTTCCATTTGCCACCGAGTAACCGCTCTTGGTGGTCGGGTCAGCCTGTGCGAGATCCACCCCAGGCGCTGCGACGGTTACGTTCCCAGTGTTTGAGTGGGACCAGGGCGTAAGCCCCTCGTCCACGGCGGAGACAGCTACCACGCCTGGGAGAGCAGCCGGATAATTGACTGTACCTCCGTCGTTGCCCGTACTCGCTACAACCACCACGTCGTGTGCCTGCGCATATTCGATCGCATCGGCGGCTTTTGAGCCGGGATAAGCGGAATCATCGTTGAGTGACAAGTTAATTACCGAGGCACCCTCCGCCACCGCGTAACGAACTCCAGCGACCCATTGATTCGTAACAAGCTTGTCTTTGCTTCCCTCAGTTCGAATCGGCAGAATTTTCGCCTTCGGTGCGAGACCCATGATTCCAGAGGAATTATTCACCCCATGGCCGTGACCGGCGATGAGGCTAGCCATAGCAGTCCCGTGCCCGTTGTCATCCTGATGAGGGTCGCCTGCTCCGCTGAAGTCCCTACCCGGCAGGATCTGACCAGTCAGATCCGGTTGACTGGCATCGACACCTGTGTCGATCACGGCAACAGTGACACCTGCCCCTTGCGAGGTCTTCCAGACTTTTTCTGCGCCGTACACAGTAAGCGGCCACTGAGCATCTCGGACTTGATCCGCCGACGCAAGTGGGGCCGATGTGAGGAGCAAGGCTCCCGTCAATGCCACGACACCTGTCGTGGACCAGACTCGCTTGAAACCCAACTCCCTGCTCCTCACTCAACTGTGGCTGGATGCTCCAGCCCTATACATGGGCACACGAGACTTCTCTCTGGCCCGCTCTTGTGGGCTTACTCGATGGTTCGCGGGACGTTCCGGTTACGGTCTTCTTCTGAGATCCAGGTCTCTTCGTCCTCGACCAGATAGTCGGGACGGTCGCCCCTGCTGTTCTCGTCCTCAGACCGTCGGCCCTTGCCAGCTGCTCCGGCTGCTCCTGCCATACCTCCGCGCTGCGTTCCGCCCCGGCTGCCATGCAAGCCTGCGCCGCCGCCAGCGCCCTTGCCAGCGACACCCTTTGCCGCCCCGACTACACCGCCACGGGCCCTCGCGAGGGCTCCACGACCGCCAGCACTGGCACCGCCTCGCCCAGCTGCGCCGAGTCCGCCCATGCCCCCAGTACCGGCTCGGCCCGCAGCACCGCGACCAGCTGCTGCCCCACCACCGGCAATACCACCGCGGCCGCCTACGGCTCCGATGCCTCCAGCAGAGCCGGCCGCGAGACCAGCTGCTCCACCGGGGGCTCCGATACTCGGGCTCGTGGCTGCGCCAGTGCCGAAGCTGCCACCGCCAACGCTGGCTCCGCCGACGCCTGTGCTAGGACCAGTTCCGTTCAGGCCTGGGGAGATACTGTCCACGTTCGTCCTGGCCGCCGGAAGCTGCGTGCCCCCGGTGATGCCCGGTTCACGGGGCATGGTGGGTGTAGTAGGCGTGGTGGGCGTCGGCTTGATGCTCGTCGTCGTCCCGGCACTCCAGGGCTTGGTCGTACTGCTTACGCTGCTTGGGCGCGAGCTGCCAGCAGACGGCATGGGAATGGGGGCAGGCATCGGCGTTTGTGGGTTCGGGGCTGGGAAGGGGTCCCTCGGGTCGTCTTCCCGGAACCCTGTCTTCGTATAAGCCTTGTAGTTGACCGCCAACTGCTCCATGATTGCCACCCCCTTCAGCTGCTCTTCCTTGCCCTTCGACAAAGAGTCTGCGTTCGCCTGACGGGCAGCATCTGTACTCACGCCCTTGTTGATGTCTTCCAGCAGTTGCTTATCACTGCGGTTGTCATCTGTGAGTTTGTCCCAAGCCCGATCCCAACCAGACGGCTCTTTGACTTCTCGCATCTTGGTGATGGAATTCCGCAGATCGTTCTGGACAGAATGCATCACCTCCCCATAGTGGTTGGCCCATGCAGCCGTTGTGCGAACGTTCCCCATGATCTCGTTGGCCTTCTTGCGGAACGCTTCGGCCGCGTCGCCCTCCCAGTGCTCAAGGACGTTCTCGACGGCGCTCTGCATCATCCCCGCGACGCTGTCCTTCGACGAAACCGAGTCCACGCCGCCGGTCTTGCCGTCACCATCGCCGCCGGACAGGATGTTATGGACAGACTTCCAGTGCTGGCTGACCTCATAGATCCGGTTGGGATCCGCGTCAAGGATCATGGAGTGCAGCTTGGGAATTCCCATCGACATGAAGTGCGTGTCGATTTGGCTGCGGTCAGGTCCCCCCATGCCGCCATCGGGGAGTGATTCAAGCTTCTCGTCGTGCTTGTCCTTGATCCGCTGCTTCTCTGCCTCTTGCTGAGCCTTGATCTGCTCCGGGCTCACGTAGTACTCGCCGTACATCTCCGAACATCCCCTCCGTCAGTGACCGGTCGCTGAACCGCTTAGTAGGCCGACGAGCCCTTGGGAGCCGCGCTCACGCCCTGCGCGTTCGCATGCTCCTGGTTGCTGTACTTGTCCCTGACCTTCGAGGTGCTGGTACCGAAGTCATCGATCAGCTTGTGCAGGTCAGTGATCATTTTCTCGATCCTGGCCTTCTGCTTTTGGTGGGCCTCGTGAAGCGCGTTGGACTCCAGAAACTCAGCGCTACCAAAGGCCTTGCTCGGAATATCCGTCTCGTACTTGGCCTTCGTATTGGCCTGATCCATGTCCGAGAGAAGCCCATTGAGCTTCCGGATGACCTCATCCAGCGCGCTCAGATCAACCCGCATCCCGTTGCTCATACCCCGTTGTCCTCTCCCCTGTTCCAAAACTTCGCAGCGCCGCTAGCAGCACCGCTAGACGCCAAAGTCATCGCCCAACCCGCCCAACCCGCCCAACTCGCCCGCCCCGCCGGCTCCGCCAGTCCCGCACAGCCACGCCGCTCCCCGCAACCACGAGGACCAGCGCCAGCCCGGTGCCCAGGACGTAGATGGCGACCCGGCGGTCCTTCTCCGCCTCGGTCTCCCCCATAGTCACCGCCATGGGCACGACATTGCCAGACCCCGCCTTCGTCACCGGATCCGGTGACGGGCTTGAGGCCGGTGTCGAGTCATCCGTCAGAGCGGCTACCGGATCAACGACTCCCCAGCCGATGAACTGGTTGGGGCCGCGGCTCGGGCGCTGTGCCGTCTCCTCGATCCGCGTCGCGATCTGGGCCGCCGTCCAGCCCGAGTGCTTCTCCTTCAACAGGGCCGCCACACCCGCCACATACGGCGCCGCGAAGCTCGTCCCGTCCGCTGTGCACTGGCCCTTCTTCGGGACCGTCGAGACCATGTCGACGCCCGGAGCCGCTACGTCCACGAAGTCGCCGGACTGGGAGAAGTACGCGCGCTCGTCGTTGCGGTCGGAGGCTGCCACCGCCAGGACGCCCGGGTAGGAAGCGGGGTACGTCTTGTCGGTGTTGCCGTCCGCTCCGTCGTTGCCGGCGGCCGCGATGATCAGGGCGCCCGAGTTCACCGCCGCAGCAACGGCGTTGCGGAGAGTGTCGTTGTCTTCCTTGTCCGACGTGTCCGACGAGATGTTGATGATCTTCGCGCCCTGGGCCACCGCAGAAGAGATGGCCTCCGACATGGTCTTCGAGTTGCCCTGCTTGTTCTCCCCGCCCGTGTAGCGGAGGGAAAGGATCTTGGCGTCCGGAGCGATGCCCTCGAAGCCCGTGCCCTTCAGCGGGCGCGCCGCGATGATGCCCGCCACCCGGGTGCCGTGTCCCTCGATGTCCTTGTTCGCGGCTCCGTCGACATACGACTTGCCGCTCCCGGCCATCGCCCCGCTCAGCTGCGGGTTCGAGCTGTCCACGCCCGTGTCGATCACCGCGACCGTCACGCCCTTGCCCGTCGCCTGCGCCCACAGCTGGTCCAGGAGGACCCGCTGCAGCGACCACGGCGTCGACTTGATGACGTTCCCGCCGAAGACGCACTCCGAGCTGTCCGCCAGGCCGAAGTCGACCGGACGGTCGCCCGACCCCGCCCCATGACCGCCCGAATCCGCCAGCGCCACCGGCGCCGACGTCATGCACAACCCAGTCACCGCGAGCACGCCAAGAACCCGCTGCAGTGCGCGGGTTCCACCGATACGGCTCTTGCGGCCACGCGAACGGGCTCTCTGGCCCTTCACGTCCAGGCCCCTCATGTTCAGGCCCCCCGGGCTTCCTTGATGTGGACGAAGTCATGTTGATGGTGACGAGGGTGAAGATGTGCCGAATTTGCTGTGTACGACCCCGAAGCAGAGCTCGGCCCAGCCGACACCGTGGCGTCGGCTGGGCCGATTCTCTTCATCTCAGGTCCCTCAGGTCCCTCGGCGCGCCGACGGGCTCAGCCCCAGGTCGCGGCGTTGCTCTTCTCCGTGGCCTGGTAGCTCTCGGCCGCGCTCTGCAGCGCCGTCGAGATCTTCAGCAGGGTGTTGTGCAGGTCCTGCGCGGTCTGGTCCCACTCGCGCTGCTTGCGCTGGTAGCCCTCCTGCGCCTCGCCCTCCCAGGTGGCGGCGACGCGCTTGACCGCGGCCTCGAGGTCGTCGAGCTGCTGCTTGATACGGCCGGCCGTCGACTTCACGTCCGTGGACGCGTTGGTGATGGTTGCGTAATTGACGAGGATCGACATCGTCGTTCCCTTTCAGGAAGATTCAGGAAAAGTCGTGGGAAGTCAGTGAGTTGATGACGTGCTTCGAGAGCGGACGGCTCAGCCGAAGTCCGACATGATCTTGCTGATCTGGGAGTTCTGCTCCTCTTCCGACGCGGTGTAGTTGCTCCGCGTGGAGTCCACGGCTTCCTTGATGTCGTTGAGGATGTCGCTCATCTTCTTCGCGTCCGCGTTCCAGCGCTCCTGCAACTGGTGGTAGGACGTGGCCGCCTGGCCCTTCCAGCCGCCGGCGATCTGCTCGATGACGCCGTTCAGACGGCGGATCTCGCTCTGCAGTTGACCGTTGGCGGTGTTGATGTCGCCGGAGAGCTTGGTGAGTTCGTCCTCGGTTACCCGGAACTGGCCGGCCATGTTGACCTTCCCCCATGTCGTCGTTGATTCACATCCCGGGAAACCCTGCCTGGTGCCCGGAGAAGCTTCGCACCGTTGAGCGCTGCAAACACTCTATCGCCAGCCTGTCACTCATCCACAGGCAGGACCAATCAGTTACACGGCTCACACACTTGAGCGATCATCTCGTGACCCGTGCGGGGTCCATGCGTCGTCGCATGCCTCAAGTGTCCTTACCCACAAGCCCGTTGACTGCACCCCCCACAAGCCCGTCGAGTGCGCCCGAAGCCCGTCGACCGCTCACTGGCTCTGTTCCTGGCTCGCGCTGCCCGTGTCCAGAGTGGGCCCCTTCGGGATGAATGTCGCCCACGTCTGCGGCACGATCGCCGGCGTCGACACGTCCTCGTATCCCAGGCGCGTACGCGCCTTGTCCGTCTCCGACGCCGACGAACCCGACGAGCCCGAGGCGGAGGACGCGGACGAGGCCGAACTGCCCTTCGCCGTACTGTCGTTGTTCGACGGGAGCGAGTAGCGCAGCCCCGTGTCCGTCAGCAGGTACCACGCACCGCCGCCGCTCGCCGAACCCGTGACCTCCTGGAACAGCAGGCCCGAGCCCGAAGAGACGTACGCGCTCAGCGAGTCCGCGATGACCTTCTTCGGGTACGCCGTTCCCGCCCACGCCGCCAGTTGCGGCTTCTTGTCCGCGCCGAGCGTGCCCTTGTAGACGCTGCACGACGTGGTGCGGGCCGCTTCCGCCCCCGACGCCGCCGGGTTGGCCTGCTTCGGGACGATCTCCGGCCAGCCCTTGTCCCCGTAGAACCTGTCCGCCGTACCGCCGTTGGCCTGGATGATGACGTTGGGGGCGACCTTGGCGGCCCCGCTGCCCTGAGCGTCCGGCGACTGCTCGAGGAGGGCGGCCACGAAGGGCGAGACCGAGGCGACCTTATCCTTGAGGACGACGTAGAACTGCCGGCCCTGCGCGTCCGTCGACTCCAGCACCTGGCCCACCGTGCTCGCCGCGGCGGGCAGTCCCTTGACCGAGGTCGGAGAGCCCGCGCCGGTGATGGCCGGGAAGGTGATGGCCTGGCCGGGGTTGAGGGTGGCGAGCCACTCCTGGCTCACCGGCTGCGGCTCGGCCTGCTGGCCGATGACGGCGGAGCGCAGCTGCGCCATGGTCGTGTCGTCAAGTCCCGGTGCGCCCAGCAGGAAACGGTTTCCCTGGCCGTCGACCAGGTATTCCGCGCCCGTCTTGGTGTCCTTGACGTACAGCGCCTCACTGGGGTCGACCGCGCCCGCGCCGCCCAGCGACTTGGCGTCGGGGGCGTCCATGACGAACACCGCGCGGTCGATGTTGCCGTCGGGGTTGTTGCCCGAGCCCGCCGCCGGGCGCTCGCACACCGCCCACGTCTTCGACTTCTCCGCGTCGCTCGCGGAGGGCAGCCGGTCGGGGGCGTACGGGATGCCGAGGGTCGCGCCGTGGGCGATGCCGCTCTTGTCGATCTCCTTGCCGGAGACCTCCAGGACGCTGCCCTTGCCCTTGTCCAGAAGGAGCTTGGCGGAGGCGTAGTTGAGGACGGGGTGCAGCGTCGGGACCTTCTTGCCGCTCGACGTCTTGTCGTCGAGGACGACGTAGCGCGTCGTGGAGTCGCTGTCGACGATGATGTACTGGCCGGGGGTGTCCCAGCCCTGCGGGGCCGAGGGCTTGATCACGCCCCAGGCGATGAAGCCCACCACCAGGACGACGCCCAGCGCCAGACTGGGTGTCACCGTCTTGATCGGGCGCGGTGCGCCCTCCTCCGAGCCGCCCGGCGACGGCGCCAGGAACGCCGCGACCGTGCGCTTGCGAGCGAAGTTGTAGGCGGCGAGCTCGTCCTGACGCTTTGCCATGATCCCCGTGATCCCCGTTTCTCCCGTTTGATACCGCTCGTCGTACCGCTCGTTCGGGCCTCTTCGGCCACGCAGGCCCCTACTATGCCCTGCGTCCCAGGGTCACGGTTCATCAGGTGGGCGGCCGACCCCGCATCTTCACAGAGCTTCACGACAGCGCTTCACCATGCGGGGCCGGTCCGTGACAGGGTGGCCACCTGGGGTTTCGGTGTCCCGTGTGTCGCGTGACGTTCCGCAGCGGGTACCGTGAGCCGCCCACACGGATGGTGTGGGCGCAGGCCCAGAGAGCGGCCATGAGCGGCCACCTGAATTCGCGAAAGGGATGTCCCGGGGGATGAGCAGCGCTACGAGTACTCGGCGCGGACGCCGCGCACCGCAGCAACAGGGAGGTCCGAGCGGCAGACGTACGACGCCGCCCGCGTCGGCCGCTCCCGTCGCCGCCTCTCCGCGCACACTGCCCCGGCCCGGCGGTCTGGGTCCGGTACGGCTGCAGCAGCTCATCCTGGTGGAGCTGGCGGCGGCGGTCATGGTGGCCGCCTGGGCCGCCGATGTGTCCTGGCTGCTGGTTCCGGCCGGTGTGGTGGCCGTGTTGCTGCTGCTCCTGGCCGTTCTACGGCGCGGTCGGCGGCCGTTGCCCGAGTGGTGGGAGACCACGCGCGCCCTGCGTCAGCGGCGGCGCGACGCCAAGTTGCCCGTGCCGCCGGGGACGGAGGCGATGCTGGCCCCGGTCGTGGAGTGCGACTCGGCCCTGCGGACGTACGCCTTCGTCTCCCGTGACAACCGCCAGATCGGCATGATCGGCGACGGGACCTTCCTCACCGCCGTGCTCTTCGTGCAGCCGGCGGACGAGCCGCTGCGCCCCGCGGCCGCCCATCGGCAACTGCCGCTCAAGCTCGTCCAGGACGCCCTGGAGGTCGACGGCATCCGGCTCGCCTCCGTGCAGGTCGTGCAGCACACTCAGCCGGCGCCGGCGCCGCATCTGCCCGCGCAGTCGCTGGCCGCGCGGTCCTACGGTCCCCTGCAGGCGCAGGTCGGTTCGCCCGCGCTGCGGCTCACCTGGGTCGCGCTCAAGCTCGACCCGGAGCTGTGCCCGGAGGCGGTCAAGGCGCGCGGGGACGGCGTTCCCGGGTCGCAGAAGGCGCTGTTGCGGGTCGCGGACCAGCTGTCGAGCCGGCTGGCCGGCGCCGGGTTCAAGGCGACCATCCTGGACGAGACCGAGCTGATGCAGGCGCTGGCGACCTCCAGCTGCCTCAACCCGCGCGCCAACCAGCAGCGCACCGCGCAGGACGGTCGGACCCCGCGCCGTACGGTCGAGTCGGTGAAGAGCTGGCGGGTCGACGACCGGTACCACACGACGTACTGGGTGTCGCGCTGGCCGCAGTTGGGCCACGGCGGGGTCGCGCTGCCCGAGCTGGTGACGCGGTTCACCTCGCTGCCGGTGCTCGCGACGACGTTCAGCATGACCCTGAGCAAGGCCGGCAACCGTGGTGTCTCGCTCACCGGGCACATCCGGGTGACCGCCCGCGGCGACGACGAACTCGGCCAGGTGGGGCGGGAGTTGGAGCGGGCCGCGAGTGCCTCGAAGGTCGGTCTCGTCCGGCTCGACCGGGAGCAGGTCCCCGGCGCCCTCGCCACTCTGCCGCTCGGAGGTACCTACTGATGTCCCAGCCCGCACCGACCATGCCCCCGGGACAGCAGGGCCGCACCCCCGGCCGTACGACGCCGGCCCATGTGGCCTCCCCGACCGACACCGGCATGATTCCGATCATCGGGCAGCCGGAGCCCCCGCAGCAGCAACGGCGCATCTTCAGCCCGGGGTTCGGGCTGCGCGGCCCGCGCCGCAACCGTCATGTCGTCACCGCCGACGAGCTCGCGGCGATCAGCATGCCGATCGGCGACGACGGTGTGCTCATCGGCGCGGACGGGGACGGGCAGCCGGCCGTGCTCGGACTGTCCCGGCCGACCTCCTTCGACGTCGTGCTCGTGGGCGGCCTCTGGCTCGCCCAGGTGCTGGCGCTGCGCGCCGCCGCGACGGGTGCGCGCGTGGGTGTGGAGACCGGACGTCCGCAGGCCTGGCAGCAGTTGGCGCAGGCGGCGGGCGGTGGCCAGCAGTGCGTCACCGTCTATCCGGTGGGCCGGGTGCCCGCGCAGGGCCCGTCCGTGTCGAGTCCGGTCGTGCTGATCCGAGACTGCGGTATCCGCCCGCCGCGCGGGCGCGTGACCTCGGTGCCCTGGCAGGCCGTGGTGACGGTGCTGCCCTTCGTCAGCGAGCACGCGCCGCGCTGGCTGTCGCAGGCTCATCTGGTCGGCATCCAGCGCATCTCGCCGTACGAGACCGAAGTCGTACGGGATGTTCTGGGCATTCCGGAGGACCAGCTCCAGCATCTGCCGACGCTGCACGACGGCGTCGCCATGTGGTGCACCCGTAAGCACCAGCAGTTCGTCATGACCGAACCCACCGACGCGGAGACGGGGCTGCTCGGTGTGGCCCGTCGGATGGACTGAGGTGTCGTCGGCCACGGGCGGGACACAACGGGACGCCGATGGGATTCCAATTGACCCCCGCCCGTGGGACGTTCCGTCCCCGCACACGGAGCTTTGTCCTCCGGACCCTGGGAACCTTGTCCTCAGGGACCCCTGGGGGCTTTGTTCTCCGGGCCATGGGGGCTTTTCCGTCCCGCCATGTGAGTGATTAGGCTTCTGGTGGTGCGGTGACGGTCGCAGTCGCGTGGGACTCGCCACTCGGTCCGCCCGACCGCGACGACGACCAGCTCAGCAGCAGTGGCTGACCAGGAGGCAAGCAGTGAACAGGGATCGGTCCGAGTACAACGGCGGGAGCCCTTCCTCGGACGGGGACGATCACGAGGTGGATCTCACCGGCGAGTTCGAAATCGTCTACACGCCTCCCGCCTGGTACGCACAGAGCACCGGTGCCGCCGGGGGCGCAGCGCAGGACACCCCCTCGCCCCCACCCCCGACCGGCCCGCCCGTCGGCTCGCCCACCGGGCCCCCGGGCACGGCACCGCAGCCACCCGCCCAGCCCCAGCCTCCCGCCCCGGCGCCTCCCGCACCGGCCCAGGGCGGGGCTCCGGGTGGCTACGGGTACCCGCAGGGCCAGCAGCCCGCGCCGGGCCCGGCCCCCGCGGCGCCGGGCGCGTACGGCTACCCGCAGCAGCCGGGCCAGGACACCTCGGGTGGCTTCGCGCCCCAGGTGCAGCCTCCGGCGCCGCCCGCCCCGCCCCAGCAGCAGACGCCTGCCCAGCCGCCCGCCGTCCCGCAGCAGCACGCCCCGGCCGCGCCTCCGGCCGCCCCGCAGCAGCCGGCACCCGCCCAGCCCTCCGCCGCGCCCGGCTTCCCCGTGCTGCGCCCGGTCGACGAGGACGCGCAGGGCGACTCGTCCGCTACGGCCACCCCGGCCGCCGGGACTCCGTCGGCGAGCGCAACTCCCGCGGCAGGCACCCCTGCCGCGACCGCCACCCCGGCCGCCGGCGTCCCCACAGCCGCTCCCGAGCCGTCTCAGGAGCCGGAGCTCGACCACGCGGCCGCCGACGCCGAGGCGGCCCGTCTCTTCGGCGGGGACGACGCCGAAGAGCCGACTGCGACGCTCGGCGACGAGTCCGAGGCCGGCGCCTCCGCCCTCGCCGAGGGCGACGAGTCCGAGGCCGCCGGGTCCGACACCGGTTCCCCCGCGCAGGAGGACGCCGAGGCCGGTCTGACGACGGCAGCCGCGGAGGCGGCCGGCTCCCCGACGCCGGTGGCGCCCGCGCACCCGGCCGCGCCCCAGGGCCAGACCCCGGACCAGGGTCAGCCGCCGCATGTCTCCCCGCAGGCCGGGCAGCCTCCCGTGCCGCCCCAGGGCGCCCCCGGACTCCCCCCGCTGCCGCAGGGCTTCGTCCCCGCGGACCCCACGCGGCATCCCGGGCAGCCCGACGCTCAGGCGGGCGCCTATGGCTACCCGCAGCATCCGGGCCAGCCCCAGCCGGGCCAGCCCCCGGTGCAGCCCGGACAGCCGGCCCCACAGGCCGGCGCCTACGGCTACCCGCAGCAGGCCCCCCAGGCAGGCCAGCCCCAGCCCGGACAGCCCCAGCCCCCGGCCGGATACGGCGATCCTCAGATCCCGGCCCAGGCCGGCCAGCCCCAGCCGGGACAGCCCCCCGCCGCCGGATACGGCTACCCCCAGGCCCCCGGCCAGCCCCCCGCGCACCCCGGACAGCCCGGCCAACAGCCGCCCGCCCAGGGCGGTTTCGGCCCGGCCGCCGGTCAGCCCGGTCACCCGGCGCAGGGCGCACAGCCGCCCGCCCCGGTCGACCCCCGTCAGGCGGCCCCCCAGCCTCCGCATCCCCAGCAGGGCGGCTACGGCTACCCGCAGCAGGCCCCCCAGGCAGGCCAGCCCCAGCCGGGCCAGCCGCCGGTGCAGCCCGGCCAGCCCCAGCCCCCGGCCGGGTACGGCTACCCCCAGCCCCCGGCCCCGCCGCAGGCCGGCTACGGCTACCCGCCCCAGGCAGGTCAGCCGCAGCCCCCGGCCCAGCCGCAGGCGCCTCAGGCGCAGCAGCCGCCCACGCCCTACGGCAACCCGGCCGCCCAGGGCAACCAGGGCTGGACCGCGCCGCCCGGCCCCCAGGCCGGACCCGGTGCTTCCCCGCAGCAGCAGGCCGCCCCCGGCACCCCGCTCGGCTACAACGCCGCCGTGGAGCTGTCCTCTGACCGTCTGCTGCGCAACCAGCCGAAGGCCCGCAAGAACAACCAGGGCCCGTCGCGCTTCAAGCTCGGCGCCAAGAAGGAAGAGGCGGAGCGGCAGCGGAAGTTGGGGCTGATCCGTACGCCGGTGATGTCCTGCTACCGGATCGCGGTGATCAGCCTCAAGGGCGGGGTCGGCAAGACCACGACGACCATGTCGCTGGGCGCCACCCTCGCCACCGAGCGGCAGGACAAGATCCTGGCGATCGACGCCAACCCGGACGCCGGCACCCTCGGCCGACGGGTGCGGCGCGAGACGGGCGCCACCATCCGCGACCTGGTCCAGGAGATCCCGCGGCTGAACAGCTACATGGACATCCGCCGCTTCACCTCGCAGGCGCCCTCGGGCCTCGAGATCATCGCCAACGACGTGGACCCGGCGGTCTCCACCACCTTCAACGACCAGGACTACCGCAGCGCGCTGGAGGTGCTCGGCCGGCAGTACCCGATCATCCTCACCGACTCGGGCACCGGTCTGCTCTACAGCGCGATGCGCGGAGTGCTGGACCTGGCCGACCAGTTGATCATCATCTCCACGCCTTCGGTGGATGGTGCGAGCAGCGCCTCGACCACGCTCGACTGGCTGTCGGCGAACGGCTTCGCCGACCTCGTCCAGCGCTCGGTCACCGTGATCTCCGGGGTCCGCGAGACGGGCAAGATGATCAAGGTGGAGGACATCGTCGCGCACTTCGAGACCCGCTGCCGCGCGGTCGTCGTGGTGCCTTTCGACGAGCACCTCGCGGCCGGTGCCGAGGTGGACCTCGACATGATGCGTCCCAAGACCCGCGAGGCCTACTTCGACCTCGCGGCCATCATCGCCGAGGACATCGCCCGTACCCAGCAGGGCTTCGGCAACCCGCACATGCAGTACCCGCAGCAGCAGGGGTACCCGCAGCAGCAGCCCCAGCAGCCGCACGCCCAGCCCGGCGGCGCCCCGCAGCCGGGCCAGGGCTGGGGTCAGCAGCCCGCTCCGGGCCAGGGCTGGCAGCAGCAGCCGGCGCCGCCGCAGGACCCGCAGCAGGGCTCGGTACCGCCCGGCTGGACCCAGCAGTAGTCCGGCACGAGCGAAGGGCGCCGGTGCCTCGAAGGCACCGGCGCCCTTCGGCGTCGTAGCAACAGCCGTAGAAACTGCCGTGGAAACAGCCGTGGAAACGGCTACTCGGCGGCGTCCGCCACCAGCTGCCGGCAGCGCTTCACGTCCTCGGCCATCTGCTCCAGCAGGGCCTCCAGGGAGTCGAACTTCGCCTGGCCACGGACGTAGGCGAGGAAGTCGACGGCCACGTGCAGCCCGTACAGGTCGAGGCCGACTCGGTCGATCGCGTACGCCTCCACCGTGCGCTCGGTGCCGTCGAACTGCGGATTGGTGCCGACGGAGATCGCGGCCGGCATCGCCTCGCCCTGGACGTGCAGCCAGCCGGCGTAGACGCCGTCGGCCGGGATGGCGGTGTGCGGCAGGGTCTCCACGTTGGCGGTCGGGAAGCCGAGCTCACGGCCGCGCTGGGCGCCCCGTACGACCACGCCCTCCACGCGGTGCGGGCGCCCCAGGATCTCGGCGGCTCCCTCGACGTCCCCCTCGGCGACCAGGCGCCGGGTGAGCGTGGACGAGAAGGGCTCGCCGCCCCCGGCGTCTCCGCTCACGTACAGGTCGACGACCTCGACCTCGAAGTCGTACACCTTGCCCTGCTCGACGAGGAAGTCGACGTTCCCCGCGGCCCTGTGGCCGAAGCGGAAGTTGGGGCCCTCGACGACCGCCTTGGCGTGCAGCTTGTCGACCAGCACCTTGACGACGAAGTCGGCGGGCGACAGCTTCGAGAACTCGGTGGTGAAGGGGAGGATCAGGACCGCGTCCACGCCCAGCTCCGCCATCAGTTCCGCGCGGCGGTGGTGCGGGGCGAGCAGGGGCGGGTGGCTGCCGGGGCGGACGACCTCGCTGGGGTGCGGGTCGAAGGTGACGACCACGGACGGGACGCCCAGCTCACGGGCGCGGTCCACGGCATGCCGGATGATCAGCTGGTGCCCGCGGTGGACCCCGTCGTAGGAACCGATGGTGACGACGCTGCGCCCCCAGTCCTCGGGGATGTCCTCCAAGCCACGCCAGCGCTGCACTGTGACCGCTCCTCGAACCCGTGTCCGTATCTACCGACCTGTTACGCAGGTCTAAGGGTGCCATGCCGGGCCCGTCCCGCCCGCATCGGCATGGGGCCTGTGACCCGACGCACGTGACGGGACCGGCTCAGGCGGGCACGCGTACGCCCGCCAGGTTCTCGATCATGCGGCGGGCGCTGGGGCCCACCACGGCCGCCCACACCTGCGGGGCGTCGGTCAGCCAGCCGGCCATCCGGGCGGCGAACCCGGGGACCTGCCGCCCCAGGTCGACCAGACCGCGGTCGAAGCGGCCGGCGCCCTCCGGGGTCCGGACGAGCAGCAGCCCGGTCCGATGGACGAGGTCCCGGGCGTCGTCGCCCTCGTGGCGGGCGGTGGCGTGGAGGAGCGCGTCGAGTACGCCCGGTGCCTCTTCGTGCGTCAGGAGGAACTCCAGGAGCTCGTGGCGCAGGGGGTTGGAGCCGGGCGCGGCGAGTACCGCGGCGAGCGCGGCCCGCACCTCCTCCGGACCGCCGTCCAACAGCCCGGTCACCAGCGGAAGCAGTGCGGCACGCGCCCCCGGCCCCTGGTCGAGGCGCCGGTCGACGTACGCGGCCACGTCGGCGGCGGACTCCGGGCGCCGCTCGACGGCCTCCTGCACCAGGGCGGCGACCCGGCGGGCCAGCGGCGGCGTGGTGACGTCGGCGAGCGTCCGCAGCGCGTCCCCGGCGTCCGGGCGCCTGAGCCGCTCCCGGAAGGCGGCCAGGACCGGCTCCGGGTGGGTGGCCAGGGCGGCGACCAGCGCGCCCGGCGGGAAGTACGGGTCACAGGCCGCGAAGTGCCGTAGCGCCTGCGGGAGATGACGGGCGCGGGCGCGTGGATCGCGGACGAGGAGAGCGAGCGCGCCGCCGTGCAGGGTGCAGTCGGCGGGGCGGGCGAGGAGGGCGAGGGCGGTGTAGCGGAGGAGTTCGCGGTCGGCGTCGGTGCGGACATGGGGCGCGGCACGGAGTCCGTAGGCCACCGCCGCGACCCGGCGCGCGGGCCGCTCGTCGTGCGCCCACCGGTCCACGGCCCGGCACACCGCCGACGGCTCGTCCTCGGCCAGCACGGCGAGGAGTTCGTCCGCCCTGCGGTGCGCACACGCGACGAGCACCTCGGTCAGGTCGTCCAGGGCGAGGTGCCGATGGGTGTGCAGCAGGGCCTGTGCGGCCTCGGCGACGCTCGCGTGGGGGGTGGCGGGCAGCGGGCGGTCGTCCTCGAACCAGTGGGTGAGGAGGGGTTGTACGGCGGTGGGGTCGGCGGCGAGGAGGCGGGAGGCGGTGTCGAGGAAGCGGGGAGCGGTGGTCGTCGGGTCCGGGGGGCCGTCGGTGAGAACGAGGACACGGAGGAGGTCGAAGCGCTCGGCGTCCGGGAGCGCGAGGGCGGTCCAGAAGATGGGAGTGAAGGTGTCCTGCGCGGGGGTGCGGGTGTGCTGCCGCCCTGCCGACGTCACCAGGCCCTCGGCCAGTCGACGCAGTACATCCAGGTACGGCGTCGCGTCCGGGACGCGGAGCAGGGTCCCGGCGAGGAGGTGGGCGGCCCACCAGGAGTGCGGGTCCCCTTCCAGGACCTGCGTCAACTCGTCCAGGCGAGCGGCGAGTCGACCGGTGCCTTGCTGGCGGGCGAGGAGCAGCAGGGCCTGGACGACGGGGCCGATGCGGTGGTGCGGCACGGGGAGGGGACGGTCGGTGTCGGAGGGGGTGCGGAGGCGGACCAGGGCGTGCAGGGCCTCGTCGAGGTCGAGGTGCATGCCCTGGATCCAGTCGGCGAGTTCCTCGTGGGCGAAGCGGTAGCCGGTGCCGGCGGGGACGAGGAGGCCCTCGGTGAGGACCGCGGACGCCCAGCCGGTGCCGCCGCCGAGCCGTCTCGGGGCCTGGCCCCACGGGAACACCGCCTCGAACGACGCCCGGTCCAGCTCGCCCTGGCCGGGGCCGAGGCTGCGGCGGGCGGCCTCGTGGATCTGCCCGGAGACCCGGGCCGCGAGGCGGCGGACGGCGGTGCCGCGGAGGCCGTTCTCGGCGGCGAGGCGGACGGCGACGCGCAGGCACATGAGGTCGAGGTGGGCCGAGAAGACGTCGTCGCGGTCGATTCGGGCGTGCGGGGTGTCGGGCAGGGCGGCGCGGACCTCGGAGAGGAGGCGGAGTGTGAGGGGGTGGCGGGCGTCCGGGCCCGCGAGGGTGTCTTCGGGGACGCGGTAGCGGGCACGGGCCTCGCGGGCCTCGTCGCCGGTGAGGTCACCCAGGTGCGCGCACGGAGGGAAACGGTGCGCGGCTCCGGCCCCGCGCTCGTCGCCGTGGAGCAGTTCGTACGGGAACTCCGCTCCCGCCACCTCCCAGTACTCCGCGCGGCACGCCACCACCAGCCGCGCCCCCGTCTCCCGCAGCCAGCCCGCCGTGCCCTCGGTCCACTCGCGCAGGCGGTGGGCCAGGACCGGGGGCATCTCCTCGGGGCCGTCCAGGAGGAGCAGCAGGGGGCGGCCGGCGGCCTCGGCGACCTGTGCCAGGCGGTCCGGGCCGAGGTCCCCGAGGTCAATCACGCGGCCGGACTCGGACGCCGCGACGATCCGCGCGGCCCGGCTCAGTGCCCTGTGTGCCGCGTCGGCGACCGAGGTGTCGTCGTCGCGCAGATCGGCTCCGCGCAGCCACAGCGTGGGAGCCGGTTCCGCGCCGCGGTGACGGCGGGCGGCGAGGGCCGCGAGTTCGGTCGTACGACCGCTGCCGGGGTCCCCCACCAGGGCGAGGACGACCGCCGGTCCCTTGTCGAACGCGGCGAACTCCCTTGCCACGGAGGCCCGTTCGACGCACTGCACGGCGGCCGGCCCACCGCTGTCCGCCGCCGCGCCCCCGGCACCGGCCCGCCCCACACACCCCGCGAGCGCCCCCGGCGGCCCGTCCTGCCCCACCGATGTGCCCGTCAGCTCCAGCACCCCGGCCAGGTTGAGGTCGGCTCCGTAGGCGGGGACCGTCGCCGCGTTCCGGGTGAGCAGTTCGGTGAGCGGGGCACTGGAGTCGGGGCGCAGGGGGACGGCGTAACCGGTGTCCCGGTGGCCGGACTGCAGGGCCGTCCCCAGGACGGCGACGACCGCGCCGGTCCCGGCGTCCAGCACCGGCCCCCCGGCCGCCCCGCCGCCGAGCCGCAACGCGTCCTGCCCCGCCGTGCCGATCGCCAGCTCCAGAGCGTCGTCGAGGAGCCGGAAGCGGTCCGTCGCCGCGTAGGTCACGGACGCCGTCCCGAGCACACGTGCCTCCCGCCAGCACCCGGCGGCCAGGCGGACATAGGTCCCGGTCTCGACACGGTCCCGGACGGTGACGGGCAGCGGCTCGACACCGAGGCCCTCGGTCCGTACGAGGGCCAGGTCCAGCTCCGGCAAGGGGGTCACCGCGTCCGCGGTCACCAGACAACTGCGGTCCCCCTCGGCGTGCAACACCAGCCTGGGCAGACCGTCGACGGCCTCGTGGCTGGTGATCACCGTGCCGTGGTGGTCGGCGACGAAACCGGTGCCCCTCAGCCGCCCGGCGAGATCGCGGATCCGAACCAGCGCGGCGGCCGCACCAGCGGAGCCCCCGTCCCCCGTCCCATGAGCTCCGTCCGTCGCCCCGCGTCCGTCCCCGTCCCGCGGGCCTCGTCCCGCCATGGCGAACCTCCCCGCCGTACACCTGTGCCCTGTCCTCGACGTTAGGCGCGTGGTGATCAGCAGGACAGATCGCGCGGTGAACGCGCCCCCTTCCGCTCCCCCGCTTCACTCCGAGCGCCTGCCCGGGCGGGTGAACATGCGGGGGTCGGTGGATACACCCTAGGGGTGGGGGAACCGAGGGGGGACCGTGGAGCGGCGGCGCAACCCCGTGATCGCCGCTCCACGGTCGGGCAGCCTCGGGGAACCCGTGCGCGACGTCATGCGAAGACGGCCAGGCTCTTCGCCTTGCCCTTCTGCGCCTCGACCAGGGCCAGGAAGCGGCCCTCGGGGTCGAAGACGGCGACCGGGCCGCCGGACGCGTACTCGTCGGGCATCTCCAGGCGTACGCCGTTGGTCAGCAGGCGGGCTCGCCTGGCGTCCACCTGCCAGCGTGGGAAGGCCGCCGACGCCGCCTCGGCGATCGGCATGACGGTGAGGTCCTGCTGCAACTGGTCCAGCGTCTTCGCCGCGTCCAGCCGGTACGGGCCGACGCGGGTGCGGCGGAGTGCGGTGAGGTGGCCGCCGACGCCGAGGTCCGCACCCAGGTCGCGGGCGAGGGCCCGGATGTAGGTGCCGGAGGAGCAGACCACCGAGACGACCAGGTCGAGCACGGGGGTGCCGTCCTCGGCGACCGCGTCCCGGACGTCGTACACCGCGAAGGACGAGACGGTGACCGGCCTGGCCGGGATCTCGAACTCCTCGCCCTCGCGGGCCCGCTTGTACGAGCGCACGCCGTCGATCTTGATGGCGCTGACCTTGGACGGCACCTGCATGATGTCGCCGCTCAGCTTGGCGATCCCGGCGTCGATCGCGTCCCGGGTGACCTTCGAGGCGTCTGCCGACCCCGTGATCTCGCCCTCCGCGTCGTCGGTCAGGGTCGTCTGCCCGAGGCGGATCGTGCCCACGTACTCCTTCTCGGTCAGCGCCAGGTGACCGAGGAGCTTGGTCGCCTTCTCGACGCCGAGGACGAGCACGCCCGTCGCCATCGGGTCGAGGGTGCCCGCGTGCCCGACGCGCCGCGTCCGGGCGATGCCGCGCATCTTGGCGACCACGTCGTGCGAAGTGAAGCCCGACGGCTTGTCGACGATGACAAGCCCGTCGGGCGTCTGGTTCTTCTGGGTCATTCGGCGGTGTCGTCCTCGTCTTCACCCGGCTTCTTGTACGGGTCCGCCTCACCGGCGTAGGCGGCGCCCGCCGAGACCTCACGCACCTTCGCGTCGGACTGGCGGGCCTTGTCCAGGAGGTCCTCGATGGTCTTGGCCGTGTCCGGCAGGGCGTCGGCCACGAACGTCAGCGTCGGCGTGAACTTCACGCCCGCCGCCGCACCGACCGCGCTGCGGAGCACGCCCTTGGCGCTCTCCAGCCCGGCGGCCGCCGCGGCCCGCTCCTCGTCGTCCCCGTACACGGTGTAGAAGACGGTCGCCTCCCTCAGGTCCCCGGTGACCCGGGTGTCCGTGATGGTGACGTGCGAGCCGAGCCGCGGGTCCTTGATCCCGCGCTGCAGCTTCTGGGCCACCACCTCTCGGATGAGGTCCGCCAGCCTCTTGGCACGCGCGTTGTCGGCCACTGGTCCGTCTCCTTAGTAACTGTCTTGCGTGTTCAGTCTTCGTCGCTGTGGAGCCTGCGTCGAACCGAGAGCAGTTCCACCTCGGGCCGCACGGCGACCAGGCGCTCGCAGCGGTCCAGTACGTCGGTGAGGTGTCCCGTGTCCCCGGAGACCATCGCGAGCCCGATCTCGGCCCGGCGATGGAGGTTCTGGTTGCCCGTCTCCGCCGCGCTCACCGCGTACTTGCGCTGGAGCTCGGCCACGATCGGACGGACGAGAGAGCGTTTCTCCTTCAGCGAGTGGACATCGCCGAGAAGCAGGTCGAAGGACAGCGTCCCCACATACATGTGTGTGTCCGGATATCCCGCCGGTTCGGGGTACGGGCGCCACGCTTCGACGCCGATACGGGAACCGTACACGCAACGGCCGGGGCCGATCGACGGAAATTCGCTTCCGCCGACCGGCCCCGATCGCGTGCTACGACGGTCAGACGCGCGGCTTCTCGCGCATCTCGTACGTCGCGATGACGTCGTCGACCTTGATGTCGTTGAAGTTGCCGAGGTTGATACCGCCCTCGAACCCTTCGCGGATCTCGGTGACGTCGTCCTTGAAGCGACGCAGACCCTCGATGTTGAGGTTCTCCGCGATGACCTTGCCGTCGCGGACCAGGCGCGCCTTGGTGTTGCGCTTGACCTCGCCGGAGCGGATGAGAACACCCGCGATGTTGCCCAGCTTGGACGACTTGAAGACCTCGCGGATCTCCGCCGTACCGAGCTCGACCTCTTCGTACTCCGGCTTGAGCATGCCCTTGAGGGCCGCCTCGATCTCCTCGATGGCCTGGTAGATCACCGAGTAGTAGCGGACGTCCACGCCCTCGCGCTCGGCCATCTGCGCCGCGCGGCCTGCCGCACGGACGTTGAAGCCGATCACGATGGCGTCCGAGCCCATCGCCAGGTCGATGTCCGACTCCGTGACCGCACCGACGCCGCGGTGCAGGACGCGGATGTCGACCTCTTCGCCGACGTCCAGCTGGAGCAGGGACGACTCGAGCGCCTCGACGGAACCGGAAGCGTCACCCTTGATGATGAGGTTGAGCTGCTGGACCTCGCCGGCCTTGAGCACCTTGTCCAGGTCCTCGAGGGAGACACGACGCGTGCGCTTGGCGAACGCGGCGTTGCGCTCACGGGCGGCGCGCTTCTCGGCGATCTGACGGGCCGTACGGTCCTCGTCGACCACCAGGAAGTTGTCGCCCGCACCCGGGACGTTGGTCAGGCCCAGGACCTGGACCGGCGTCGACGGGCCGGCCTCGGCGACGTTGTTGCCGTTGTCGTCGAGCATGGCGCGCACGCGGCCGTAGGCGTCGCCCACGACCATCGTGTCGCCGACCCGCAGCGTGCCTCGCTGGACGAGGACCGTGGAGACGGCACCGCGGCCGCGGTCGAGCCGGGACTCGATCGAGATGCCCTGCGCGTCCTGGTTCGGGTTGGCCCGCAGGTCGAGCGAGGCGTCCGCGGTGAGGACCACGGCCTCCAGCAGGGAGTCGATGTGCAGACCCTGCTTGGCGGAGATGTCGACGAACATGGTGTCGCCGCCGTACTCCTCGGCCACCAGCCCGTACTCGGTGAGCTGACCGCGCACCTTGGTCGGGTCGGCACCCTCGACGTCGATCTTGTTGACCGCGACGACGATCGGGACGTCGGCCGCCTTGGCGTGGTTGAGCGCCTCGACCGTCTGCGGCATGACGCCGTCGTTGGCCGCGACGACCAGGATCGCGATGTCGGTCGACTTCGCACCACGGGCACGCATGGCGGTGAACGCCTCGTGACCCGGGGTGTCGATGAAGGTGATCTTGCGCTCTTCGTCGTTGACCTCGGTGGCGACCTGGTAGGCACCGATGTGCTGGGTGATGCCGCCGGCCTCGCCCGCGATGACGTTCGTCTTGCGGATGGCGTCGAGCAGTCGGGTCTTTCCGTGGTCGACGTGACCCATGACGGTGACGACCGGCGGACGGACCACGAGGTCCTCCTCGCCGCCCTCGTCCTCGCCGAACTCGATGTCGAAGGACTCGAGCAGCTCACGGTCCTCCTCCTCGGGGCTGACGATCTGAACCGTGTAGTTCATCTCGTCGGCGAGGAGTTGCAGCGTCTCGTCGGAGACGGACTGCGTGGCCGTGACCATCTCGCCGAGGTTCATCATGACCGCGACGAGGGACGCCGGGTTGGCGTTGATCTTCTCCGCGAAGTCGGTGAGGGAGGCACCGCGCGACAGGCGAATGGCTTCGCCGTTGCCGCGAGGCAGCATCACGCCGCCGACCGACGGGGCCTGCATGGCCTCGTACTCCTGGCGCCTCTGCCGCTTCGACTTGCGACCGCGACGCGCGGGACCGCCGGGACGACCGAAGGCGCCCTGCGTGCCACCACGACCGCCCGGACCACCGGGACGACCGCCGAAGCCGGGACGGCCACCGCCGCCGGCACCAGCACCGGGACCACCGGGACGACCGGCGAAACCGCCGCCACCGCCGCCGGGACCGCCGGGACGACCGGCGAAGCCGCCGCCGCCACCGCCGCCGGGACGGGCGAAGCCGCCGCCACCGCCGCCGGGACGACCGCCGCCACCGCCACCGGGACGACCGCCGCCGCCGGGACCGCGGCCGCCGGGGCCACCGCCGCCGGGACGCGGGCCCGCAGCGGGACGCTGCGGCATCATGCCGGGGTTGGGACGCGGGCCGCCGGGGCCGCCGCCGGGACGGGGACCGCCGCCCTGCGGACGGGGCATGCCGCCCGGGGACGGACGCGCGCCGCCCGGAGCCTGCGGACGGGGACCGCCCGCCGCGCCCTGGGGACGGGGACCGCCCTGACCGGCGCCCTGCGGACGCGGGGCGCCACCGGGGCCACCCGGGCCGCCGGGACGAGGGGCACCGCCCGGACGGGGCGCCTGCGGGCGCGCCATGCCGGTGGAGCCGCCGGAGGTGAAGGGGTTGTTGCCCGGACGGGGACCGGCCGGACGGGCACCGGGACGCGGCGCCTGGCCACCCGGACGCTGACCGCCGGGACGCTCGCCACGGTCACCGCGACCCTGGCCGCCCTGACCGGGACCACCCGGACGGGGCGCGCCCGGACGCGGTGCCTGGCCGGCCGGACGCGGGGCGCCCGGACGCGGGCCGGAGCCCTGTCCCTGGCCCTGCGAAGCGGCGGGTGCGGCGGGAGCCGACGGCGGTGCCGTGAACTCGGGCGTGGTCGGAGCCGGGGACGCCGGGGCGGGCCGCGGCGCGGGCTTCGGGCCCGGGGTGGGACGGGGGCCGGGAGCGGCCGGCGCGGCGGAAGCCGCCGGCTTCTCGGCGGCGGCCGGCTTGGGGGCCGGCGGGCGCGGGGCGGCCGGACGGTCCCCCACTGCCTTATTGGCGTGGGAGGGGCCCCCAGCCTGCGCGGGAGAGGGGGCTGCCGGACGAGCCGGGGCAGCCTTGCGTGCGGGGGCGGGCTTGCCGCCTCCGTTGCCCTGCTGGAGGGCGTCCGTCAGTTTGCGGACGACGGGCGCTTCGATGGTCGAAGACGCCGAACGGACGAATTCACCGAGTTCCTGGAGCTTGGCCATGACGACCTTGCTCTCCACACCGAACTCCTTGGCGAGTTCGTATACCCGGACCTTAGCCACTTCGCTCCTTTTAGGTCCGGGTTGCGTCCGGACCGTCGCTACTTCATGGGCGTACTCATCGCGTGCTCATCGAGTGCTCATCGCAATCTCGACCTACTTCCAACTCGCGGGGTACCTGGGCCGCACGGCGGTTCCGCGCGACGCTTCTTACGGTGTTGCCTGCTCAGCAACTCTCTGACTGCTCGACGTACTGGCGCAACGCCTTAATGTCGAGCGCTCCCGGGGCGCGCAGCGCCCGCGTGAACGCCCGGCGGCGTACCGCCTGGTCGAGACAGACCAGGGCGGGGTGTACATACGCACCCCGGCCGGGCAGCGTACCGCGAGGATCAGGGACGCACTCGTCCTTGATCGCCACGATCCGCAGCAGATCAGTCTTGGCGGCTCGCTCCCGGCACCCCACACAGGTGCGTTCAGGGCATACGCGGTCGCGTGTCCGGCCAGACACTCCTAAGTCTACCTCCCCGAACCGACCTCACCCCTTTGGGGCAGGCTTCGAACAGTTGCGGCGCGGTAACCTGACGTGATCTGAGCGCCGCGCGGCTTGGATCTATTCCCCGCGCTGGTCCCCGCGCTGGTCCCCGCTCTGGTCCTCGGTCTGCTCGGTGTCCGGACGGATGTCGATCCGCCAGCCGGTCAGCCGGGCCGCGAGCCGGGCGTTCTGCCCTTCCTTGCCGATCGCCAGCGACAGCTGGTAGTCCGGCACGGTCACGCGCGCGGAGCGGGCGGCGAGGTCGACGACCTCCACCTTGGAGACCCGGGCCGGGGAGAGCGCGTTCGCCACCATCTCGGCCGGGTCGTCCGACCAGTCGACGATGTCGATCTTCTCGCCGTTCAGCTCGCCCATCACGTTGCGCACCCGCCCGCCCATGGGGCCGATGCAGGCGCCCTTGGCATTCAGGCCCGAACGGGTGGACCGGACGGCGATCTTGGTGCGGTGACCGGCCTCACGGGCGATGGCCGCGATCTCCACCGACCCGTCGGCGATCTCCGGCACCTCCAGGGCGAAGAGCTTCTTCACCAGAGCGGGATGCGTGCGCGACAGGGTCACGGACGGACCGCGGACGCCCCTCGCCACGCGTACGACGTACGACCGAAGGCGCATGCCGTGCGGGTAGGTCTCACCGGGGACCTGCTCCTGCACCGGCAGGATGGCCTCCAGCTTGCCGATGTCGACGAGCACGTTCTTCGGGTCGCGGCCCTGCTGGACCACGCCCATGACGATGTCGCCCTCGCGCCCCGCGTACTCGCCGAGGGTCGCGTCGTCCTCGGCGTCGCGCAGCCGCTGCAGGATGACCTGCTTGGCGGTGGTGGCGGCGATACGGCCGAAGTCGGACGGGGTGTCGTCGAACTCGCGGGGCTCCTGGCCCTCTTCGAGATCCTCGGGGTCTTCCTTCGCCCACACGACCACGTGCCCGGTCTCCCGGTCGAGGCGCACGCGCGCGTGGCGGTGGCTTCCCTCGGTGCGGTGGTAGGCGATGAGGAGGGCCGACTCGATCGCCTCGACCAACAGGTCGAAGGAGATCTCCTTCTCCCGTACCAAGCCCCGCAGGGCACTCATGTCGATGTCCACGGCTACGCCTCCTCTTCCTTCTGATCGGACTTCTCGTTGTCCTTGCGGTTGAACTCGACCTGCACGCGCGCCTTGTCGATGTCGGCGAAGGCGAGTCGGCGGCTGGTGGGCTTGCGCCCCTTGACGCCCGGCACCTCCAGATCGACACCCTCGTCGTCGACCCCGATGATCCTGGCCACCAGTTCGCCGTCCTCGGCCAGTTGGAACTTCACCAGCCGGTCCACGGCACGCACGTAGTGCCGGTGCTCCTTCAGGAGGCGCTCCGCGCCGGGGGTACCGACCTCGAGGGTGTACTCCCCCTCGCCCATCGCGTCCGTGTCGTCGAGCTTCGCCGAGAGCGCGCGGCTCACATCGGCGATGGCGTCCAGATCGGCGCCGTGGTCCGAGTCGACGACGACGCGCAGCACCCGCTTCCGGCCGACGGAGTCCACTGCGATCTCTTCGAGATCCAGGCCCTGGGAGCTGACGAGCGGTTCCAGGAGCTCTCGCAGCCTCTCGCTCTGGGTGGTGCTCATCCGGGTGACTCCTCGGCCGCGTGTGCTGTTGTGGGATGGTCGCGTGTCTGGTCAAAGGGTATCGGGTCGTGGGGTGTGTTGCTGTCCAGTGGGTTGCCGCCGCCCGGCAGCTCGGGTGGCCGCGGTCCGTGGGCGGGTGATCGAGCCGGTGACATGACTTCCAGGTACACGCGGGTACCGTGATCAGCGGCGGGCTGGTCTTCCCGCCCGTGTGTTCGTACGAGTTCCCCGAGGACGTCCGCCGTGCCGTACACCCCACCCTCGCGCGCCCTCTCGGGGCCGCGGAGAAGATCCCTGCTCGCCGGCGCAGCCGGAGCCGCCCTGTTGGCGGGCTGTTCCAGTGGTTCCGGAGAGTCCGACGGGAGCACCAGTGGCAGTCCGTCGATCGCCGAGAAGGTGCGCGCCCGTGCCGCACGGGACAGCGCGGGGCTGGTGGAGCGCTACGACGCCGTGATCGCCGCGCATCCGGCGGTGGCGGCGCGGGTGCGGTCGCTGCGGGCGGAGGTCGTGCGGCATGCGGAGGCGTTCGGGGGGACCGTCGGGAAGAGCGGTGCCACGGCTTCTGAGTCACCGTCGGCCTCGCCGTCACCGTCGGCTTCCGCCACCGCCCCGGTGACCGAGAAGGACGCCCTCGCCGACCTCGCCGCCGCCGAACGGGCCCTCGCCGACCGGCGTACGGCGGCACTGGTCGACGCGCCGGGCGAGCTGGCGCGGCTGCTGGCCTCCGTGGCGGCGGCCGGGGCGGTGCACGCGTATCTGCTGACGGAGGGCGCCAGGTGAGCGAGAAGGCGAGCGGGAAGCAGGGGCTGACGGCGCTCCAGGAGGCGCTGGCCGCCGAGCACGCGGCCGTCTACGGCTACGGCGTCGTCGGCGGACGCATCCGCGAGGGCCGTCGTACCGAGGCGCGTTCGGCCTACGACGCCCACCGCGCCCGGCGTGACGCGCTCGCGCGCGAGATCCGGGATCTGGGCGGCACGCCGGTGGCCGCGGCGGCGGCGTACGCGCTGCCGTTCCCGGTGCCGGACTCGGCCGCGGCCGTGCGGCTCGCGGCGCAGCTGGAGGACCGGGTGGCCGGCGTGTACTCCGACGTGGTGCGGGCGACCGGGGGCGAGCGGCGGCGTTCGGCGGCCGAGGCGCTGCGGGAGGCGGCGGTGCGGGCGGTGCGCTGGAGCGGGGAGAGCGTAGCCTTCCCTGGGCTCGCGGAGCGGGCGGCCACCGGCTCGGCCTCGGCGACGCCGACCGCGTAACACGTACTCGAAGGGAACGACTCGCGCATGGCTTTCGAACCGCCGCAGCGTCTGGTGAGGGCGCTCGGCGAGAGCGCTCCGGACGGTGACGAGTGGTTGGAGAAGCTGCCGGAGGCGGCGCACCACGCCGTCGAGCTACGCGAGTTGACCGTGGAGCGGGTGCAGGTGCCGGGCGGGCGGAGCAGCCTGGTGGTGCTGGTACGGCGGCCCGACGGCACCCCTGCCGTGCTGAAGCTGGCGCCGCGGCGGGCCCGGCCGGAGAGTGAGCGGGCCGCGCTGTCGCACTGGGGTGGGCTGGGCGCCGTGCAGTTGCTCGACGGGCCGGTCGCGGAGGGCGTGCTGTTGCTGGAGCGGCTGCATCCGGATGTCTCGGTGCGGTCGTTGCCGGAGGCGAAGGCGTTGCTGGAGGCCGCGGGGACGTTGCGGCGGTTGTGGGTGGAGCCGCCGGGTGGGCATGTCTTCGAGACCGTGGGTGAGCGGACCGGGCGGCAGGCCGGTGCCATGCGGGCGGCTGCCTTCGGCGAAGTGGCCGGGTTGGTCGACGCGGCGTTGACCGCGCGCGAGGAGTTGTTGGCTGCGCCGCCGGAGTCTCGGTTGCTGCACGGGACGTTTCGGCAGAGCAAGGTGCTGGCCGGGGAGCGGATGCCGTGGTTGGCGGTCGGACCCGATCCCGTGGTGGGTGAGTGCGCGTTCGATCTGGCTCGGCTGGTGCGCGACCGGGTGGAGGACCTGATCGCCTCGCCGAGCGGGGCGGCGACAACTCGGCGGCGGATCAAGAGACTTGCCGAGTCACTGGACGTGGATCAGGAGCGGCTGCGGGGGTGGACGTTGTTCCGGGCCGTGGAGTCCGGGGTGCGGGCCCTCCGGGTGGGGCGGCCGAAGGACGCGGAGCTGTTGCTGGAATTCGCCGGGTGGCTTTAGGCCCTCCTACTTCCGTACAACCACCTGCGTTCCGTCCTTCCAGACCTCCGTCACCTGCGAAGGCAGTGCTGTGAGGTCGTATGCGTCGCCCTCCACCAGCACCAAGTCGGCTCTGCGGCCCGGTTCCAGGACTCCCAGATCGTCGTAGCCGAGCAATCTCGCCGCCGATGACGTGGTCGCCGCCAGCACCTCGCCCGGAGTCATCCCGCAGGCCCCCATCAGTGCGAGTTCGTCCAGGTTGGTGCCGTGGAGGCCGATGCCGCTGTCCGTGCCCATGGCGATGCGGACGCCCGCCTCTGCCGCCCGGCGGACGGAGTCCGCGTGGACCTCGGAGACCTCTCTCGCCTTGCGGACCATGGCGTCGGGGAGCTGGACGCCGGACTCGGCCGCGCGGATCACCGCGACCGGGGCGATGAGGGTGGGGACCAGCCAGGTGTCGTGCCGGAGCATGAGGTCGATCGCCTCGTCGTCCGGGTGGATGCCGTGTTCGATGGAGCGGACTCCGGCTCGGACCGCGTTCTTGATGCCCGCGGCGCCCTGGGCGTGGGCCATGACATAGCGGCCCTGGGCGGTGGCCTCGGCGACCAGGACGTCCAGTTCGGGTGGGGTGAACTGGCTGTGTCCGGGGGCGTCCCGGGGAGACAGGACTCCGCCTGTCGTGCAGACCTTCAGGACCTCGGCGCCGGCTCGCAGCAGTGTGCGGGCCGTGCGGCGCATCTCGTCGGGGCCGTCGGCGATCGCCGGTGGGCGGCCCGGGTGCGGGACCGCGAGGCCGGCGCAGTTGCCGGAGGGCATCCAGTTGTCGCCGTGGCCGCCGGTCTGGCTGATCAGGCCGATGGAGATCTGGACGCGGGGGCCGGCGACGGGGCCGTCCTCGACCGCCTGTTTGACGCCCAGGTCGGCGCCCGCCGCGTCGCGGACCGTGGTGATGCCCGCTTCGAGGGTGCGGCGCAGGTTCACCGCCGCCTCGAAGAACTGATGAGGGGGGTCGGATTCGGGGGCGGGTGCCTATGGATTTCTGGGCGGAGGTCTAGGGCGGTTCGGGGTGGGTGCGGGTGGTGTGCGAGCCGCGGGTGGGTGGGGGCTGGTCGCGCCCACGCGGCGGCAGCCGCGCATCGATACAGTCCCGCGGCCCGTGAAAAGCAGTCACCGCGCCGTGAGTTTCAAGGCAAGGACCGGACAGTCGGCCGCTGCCCTGCGGGCTCGTTTGACCGTGCGGGCCGGGAGCGGGGTGCCGTCGACGAGCGGGTACCCCCACTCGTCCAGCGTGATGTGGTCCGGTAGGAGTTCGGCGCACAAACCGTGGCCCTGGCAAGCCGTCCAGTCGATGTCGATGCGCTGGTCCATGTCAGTTCTCCTGGGGGACGGGGAGCAGGGGGGTGCGGTCGGTCGCGGTGCACAACCCCCTTGCGTGGGCGTCCAGTTCGGTGGTGAAGGTGGTGAGCGCGCTGCGGACCAGGCGGATCGTGCCGTCGGGGTGGTGGCAGGCGCCGCGGCCCTCGACCAGGCCTGCCCAGCGGGAGATGTCGGTGCGGGTCGTGCCCTGGGGGCCGGGGGTGGCCAGGGTCTGGAAGGCCGCGGCCATGCGCGGGAGGCCGTTGAGACAGGGGCCGCACTGGCCTGCCGACTGGAGGGCCAGGTAGCGCAGGACTCGGGCGGTCTCGGTGAGCCCGCAGTGGGTGGTGGGGAGGGCCGCCAGGACGCCGGCGCCCATGGTCGTTGCGTCCAGGGGGAGTTGGGCCGCCTCGGTCGCCGGGAGCCAGGTGCCGTGGTAGCCGCCGAGGAGGACCGCGGATGTCTCGTCGATCGGCACGATCCGGGACAGCGGCATGCCGAACGGCGCTTCCACCACCCGGGGTTGGTATCCCCGCACATGGACCGTGCACAGGGCGCTGCCCGGCTGGGTCGGGGTGCCGGCCGTACGGAACCAGTCGGAGCCGTAGCGGGCGATCAGGGCCAGGTGGGCCAGGGTCTCGACGTTCTGGACGAGGGTGGGGGCCTTGCGGACCCCGCGTTCCCGGACGGGCGGGTTCTGGTGGGTGGGAAGGGCGGCTCCCCCGCCGACGAACTGCGCGAGGGCTGATGCCTGGCCGGAGAGGAAACGCCTCGGGAGCCGTACGACCCGGATCGTGATCGGGTCCTTGCGGTGGGCCGCCACCGACTCCAGGTAGGACACGCCCTCCTCGACCGCGAGGTACGCCTCGGTCGCGCCGACCGCCCGTGCGGCGACCTGGATGCCGTCCAGGACCAGGTGGGGGGAGAGCGCGAGGAGCGTCTTGTCCTTGCGGCTCGCCGGCTCGCCCTCGGCGCCGTTCGCGACGACCACGGGGGCGCGGCCCGTGCGGCGGCCCGCCTCGGCGACCGCGGCGAGCTTACGGTGCACCGGGAACGCCGCTCCGCCTCGGCCGGCCAGGCCGGACGCGGCCACGGATCTCAGAAGGGCGGCCGGATCGTCGTACGGCAGTGGGCCGTAACGCTGTTCGTGGGTGGGCAGGTCGGCCGGGGTGCCGCCGGGAGCGAGCAGGCGCGGGGGCATGTACAGGTCGGTGAAGGTGGCGGTCATGAGCGGGCTCCCTCGGCGGTGCGGAGAAGGGCGGCGGGGGTGCGGCGGGCCGCGCGGGCGGAGTGGGCCACGCGGATGCCTCCGGCGGCCAGGACGGTGGCCGTGCAGGCGATGGTCAGCCAGGTCATCCAGTCGGTGCCGGTGTCCGTGCCGATGCCGATGCCGTGGATCAGGGCGACCGGCCAGGAGGCGTAGGCCAGCCAGTGCAGGGCGCGCCAGGTGCGGTGGCCGAGGCGGTCCCGGAGCAGGCTGGTGATCAGTACCGCCAGCATCAGGTCGAGGGCGACTGTGCCGAGGCCCAGCCAGAGGGGCTGGTAGTCGGAGACGAAGGGGATCAGGACGTCCACGACGGTGATGTCGACATAGCTGTCGATCACCGCGAGTGCGATGTGCAGGGCCAGGAAGGCCGTCGCCGAGAGGGAGAGGGTGCGGTGGAGACTGACCGTGCCGAAGCGGGGGAGGCCGGGGAGCTTGGCGCGGAGTTTTACCGCTATGCCGAGGAGGACGACGACCGTGAAGAGGACGAGGCAGACGGCACCGGTGGCTCGGTTGGCGTACCAGAGGGTTTCGCTTGTCATGCGGCTGCCCCCCGGTGGGGGCCGGTCGCGCCCCTGAGGGTGATGGGCCAGCCCGGGGTGGTGATGACCAGGCCTTCCTGGCTCACCAGCCTCGCCGGAAGGCCCGTCCTCGTCAGCCAGCGCTCCGCGCCCGCCCCCTTCACCAGGGCCGCTGTCGTCGCCGCGTTGGCCTCGGCGCAGGTCGAGGCCGCCACCGACACCGTGCGCCACGGGGTGCGGACCGGCAGGCCCGTGTGGGGGTCGATGATGTGGTGGAGGGTGTGATCGCCGCGGCGCCAGTTGCGGGCCGCCGTGCCCGATGTGGCGAGGCCTCCGCTGTGGAGGCCGACCGTGGCGTGGGGGCCCTCGGTGGGCGTTTCGTCGACCGGGCCGGTGATGTCCTGGACGCGGATCTGCCAGCCGTCGGCCGGCGGCTCCCCCGCCACGGCCGTGTCGCCGCCGAGGCTCACCAGCACTCCGCAGCCCGCTGCCGCCGCGAGCATGGCCGCCGCCTTGTCGGCGGCCCAGGCCTTCGCCGTGGCGCCGAGGTCCAGGCGGACTCCGGTCGGGACGGTGACCGTGCCCGTCCCGCGGTCGAGGTGGACCGTGCGCCAGCCGGGGGCGCGCTTCACGGTGAGGCGGACCGGGCGGTCGTCCTCCTGGACCAGCGTGAAGTCGCGGTCGTAGCCGATCGCGTCCATCGCCGAGCCGACCGTGGGGTCGACGGCGCCGTCGGTCGTCTCGGCCGCGTGCAGGGCGACCGCGAGGGCCTCGGCGAGCAGGGGGCTGACCCGGACCGGGCGGCCCCCGCTGTGGTCGAGGGCGGCGAGTTCGGAGTCGGTGCGGAAGCGGCTGCAGGCCGCGTCGACCTCGGCGAGGTGCCGGGCGAGGAGCAGGTCGCAGGACTCCAGCAGGGCCGGGTCGGTGACGACCAGGCGGACCGTGGTGCCGAGAGCGCGCCACTCGGTGGCCGCCGTGGTGCGGGGCTTCAGTGCGGTGCTCATCACGACGCCCCCGAGGTGGAGTCGGCGGAGCCGCCGGAGGAGGAGGTGAGGCCGCTCGAGGAGGACCAGGAGTTGGAGGAGTTGTCGGAGGAGCTGCTGCTGCTGCTGCTCGACGACGAGCTGTCCGACGAGGACGTGTCGCTCGACGACGAGGACGAACTCGTACCGCTGTTGTCGCTGCTGCCGGACCCGGTGCTGCCGGACCCGGTGCTGCTGGACCCCGTGCTGCTGGACCCCGTGCTGCTGCTCGTCGTCGAGGACGCGGCGCTGGTGTCCGTGTCCATCGCGCCGATCAGCGCGAACACTCCGGCGGCGGCAGCCAGTGTGACCGCCGCGGCTGTCGCCGCGGTGCGCCGCGCTCCTCTGCGGACCGCGGCGACAGCACCTCGTTCCCTGCTTGTCATGGCCGTTCCCTCCCTGGTGACTCTCTGTCACCCACTACGGTCGGGTACGGCCCTGAGAGAAGTCTGTGAGACGCCTTTACGCGCCCCGAGACCTTTCTGAGGACTTCCTTTACGAGGCCAGGCGGGCGATCGCCTCGTCCACCGTCAGCTCCTCGCGCTCGCCGGTCCTACGGTCCTTGAGCTCCAGGACACCCTCGGCGGCGCGCCGGCCCGCGACCAGGATCTTCGGTACGCCGATGAGCTCGGAGTCGGTGAACTTCACGCCCGGCGAGACACCGGCGCGGTCGTCGACCAGGACGCGCAGGCCGGCCGTGCGCAGCTTCTCGGAGACCTCCAGGGCCAGTTCCGTCTGGAGGGCCTTGCCCGCGGCGACCACATGCACATCGGCCGGGGCGACCTCGGCCGGCCAGCACAGGCCCTGCTCGTCGGCGGTCTGCTCGGCGAGGGCGGCGACGGCGCGGGAGACGCCGATGCCGTAGGAGCCCATGGTGACCCGGACCGGCTTGCCGTTCTGGCCGAGGACGTCGAGCTTCAGCGCGTCCGCGTACTTGCGGCCGAGCTGGAAGATGTGGCCGATCTCGATGGCGCGGTCCAGCTTGAGGCCGGTGCCGCACTTGGGGCACGGGTCGCCCTCCTGCACGACGACGACGTCGACGTACTCGTCGACCTCGAAGTCACGGCCCGCGACGACGTTCTTGGCGTGCGTGTGCGCCTTGTTGGCGCCGGTGATCCAGGCGGTGCCGGGGGCCACGCGGGGGTCGGCGATGTACTTGACCTTCTCGCCCAGGCCCTGCGGACCGACGTAGCCGCGGACCAGGTCCGGGCGGCCGGCGAAGTCGCCCTCGGTGACCATCTCGACGACGGCCGGCGCGAAGTGCGCCTCCACCTTGCCCATGTCGACCTCACGGTCGCCCGGCACACCCACGGCGACGATCTCGCCGTCGACCTTCACGAGGAGGTTCTTGAGGGTGTCGGAGGCCTCGACGCCGAGGTGGGCGGCGAGGGTCTCGATGGTCGGGGTGTCGGGGGTCGGGATCTCCTCCAGCGCGGGCACGCCCTCGGCGTCCACCGGCTTCAACTCGTACGTGATCGCCTCGGTGTTGGCCGCGAAGTCGCAGTTGGGGCAGTCCGCGAAGGTGTCCTCGCCGGCCTCGGCCGGGGCGAGGAACTCCTCCGACTTGGAGCCGCCCATCGCGCCCGCGGTGGCGGCGCAGATGCGGTAGTCGAGGCCGAGGCGCTCGAAGACACGCTGGTAGGCCTGGCGGTGCAGGGCGTAGGACTGGGCCAGGCCCTCGTCCGCGGTGTCGAAGGAGTACGAGTCCTTCATCAGGAACTCACGGCCGCGCAGGATGCCGGCCCGCGGGCGGGCCTCGTCACGGTACTTGTGCTGGATCTGGTAGAGGATGACCGGCAGGTCCTTGTAGGAGGACGCCTGGTCCTTCACGAGGAGGGTGAAGATCTCCTCGTGGGTGGGGCCGAGGAGGTAGTCGCCGCCCTTGCGGTCCTGGAGCCGGAACAGCTCGGCGCCGTACTCGTCCCAGCGGCCGGTCGCCTCGTACGGCTCCCTCGGCAGCAGCGCGGGGAGCAGCACCTCCTGGGCGCCGATCGCGTCCATCTCCTCACGGACGATGCGCTCGACGTTGGCGAGGACCTTCTTGCCGAGGGGCAGCCACGACCAGATGCCGGCCGCCGTACGGCGGACATAGCCGGCGCGGACGAGGAGCTTGTGGCTGAGGACCTCGGCGTCCGCCGGGTCGTCGCGCAGCGTCTTCGCCATCAACTGGGACATGCGCTGGACCGGTGCGTTGGCCATGGTTCTCGTACTCCTGCCGGGAAACGGTGATGGCAAGGAGGTTAGCCGGGGTCGCTGTGCCGGTGGAAATCGGTTAACGACGGCGGAGCGGCAGAGGGGCGCCCATCACGGCGTACGGCTTCGGGGCGCTGGGGAAGAGGACCTGGCGAGCCAGGTCCTGGTAGCCGAGGGAGCGGTAGAGGCCGCGGGCGGGGCTGTCGGTGTCGATCGCGGAGAGGATCGAGCGGGGTTCGGTCGCGTCGTCGGTGATGGTGGTGATCAGGGAGCGGCCGATGCCGTGGTTCTGGTGATGGGGGTGGACGTGCAGCTCGGTGATCACGAAGGAGTCGTCCAGCCATTCGTCGTGGCCCTGGGCGCGGAGGTAGGGCTCCACGACGGTGGACCACCAGTGGGTGCGGTCGTTGGGCATGCCGTACACGAACCCCACGAGATGGCCTCCGGCGATTGCGCCGAGGGCTCTTGCGCCGGGGTAGGTCATGTGGCGGAGGACGATCTGGCGGCGGACGGCGATCTCGTCTGCGCCCAGGCCGAAGGCGAGGGCTTGGACGGCGAGGGCTTCGTCGACGTGGGCCGACAAGTCCAGCGGGCTGATCACGATGTCGTCGGGGTGGCGGCGGTGACCGTGACCGGGAAGACGCATGGGGGGAGAGTACAGGGGAGCGGGGGTTGTCGCTCAGGTGCAGGCTGGTGGGGGCTTGTCGCGCCCACGCGGCGGTGGCCGCATACCGATACGGCCCCGCGCCCCCCAGGGGCATCTAGAACAGAACGCTCATGAACGCGCCCACCTCTTGGAAGCCCACCCTGCGGTAGGTCCGCCTCGCCGGGGTGTTGAAGTCGTTGACGTACAGGCTCACCACCGGCGCGATGTCGGCCAGTGCGTACCGCAGGACCGCCGCCATCCCCGGTGCCGCCACTCCCCTCCCCCGGTACTCGGGGGCCACCCAGACGCCCTGGATCTGGCAGGCCTGCGAGGTCGCCGCGCCGATCTCCGCCTTGAAGACGACCTTGCCGTGTTCGTCGACGCGGGCGAAGGAGCGGCCGGAGCCGACGAGTTCGGCGACCCTGGCCTGGTACAACAGCCCCCCGTCTCCCGCCAGTGGCGAGACGCCCACCTCCTCGGTGAACATCGCCACGCACGCCGGCATGATCGTTTCCATCTCGTCCTTGCGGATGCGGCGGACGTACGGGTCCGCGGCGACGGTGTCGGGCATGCGGTCGGTGACCATGAGGGGCTGGTGGGAGCGGACCTCGCGGGCGGGGCCCCAGCTGGGTTCGAGAAGGCGCCAGAGCTGGGTGGTGGGTTCGGCGGGGCCGACGATGGAGGAACAGCGGCGGCCCGCGCGCCGGGCCCGGTCGGCGAAGGCGCGGACGGCGCGCGGGGTGGCGCAGATGGGGACCAGGTTGGCGCCGGCGTAGCAGAGGGAGGTCAGCATGCCCTCCTCGTAGAAGCCCCACATCTCGCCGCCGAGCCGCCACGGGTCGAGGCCCGCGACCTGGACCCGGGACGTCACGAAGGCGTTCACGACCGGCTCGCGGTCGAGGACGGCGAGCGCGGCGTCCAGGTCGCTCGGTTCGAGCACCCGTGAGGTGGTCTGCGTCAACACGTGCGGGCCCTCACCCTGAGGTTCTGCTGATCTCCGCACTGTACCTGCCGAATTTGTGCCGCGCCGCCCCGTGCGGCGACGCGGCAGGACCCGTGCGTCAGCCGTGGCTCGTGGGGTGGCCGTAACCGACCTGTATCTCGTCGATCCGCAGCTGTTGGTAGAACGCGGGCACGGTGGGCGCGGACCAGGTGGTGGGGACGTCGAGCCGGAGGTGGCGGGTGCGGAGGCGGTCGGGCAGGTCGATGAAGCGGATGCCCCGCGCGCTCTCCAGCACCCCGGCCCGCACCTGACTCCACGTCGTCCCGTCATCACTCACGGACACCGTGTAGTCCTTGATCCGCGCGGAGTCCTCTTTCCTTCCGAAGGTCTCCCTGTTGTACGTGGGCGACCACTCGCGCTGGTTGATCCCGAGATAGGCGGCCCTGCGGACATGGCCGAGGTCGAGGGTGTAACTGGCGGGCAGGACACCCTTGTTGTCGGTGTACGTGGTGAAGTCACCGTCGGTGAGAGCGGGTTCGGAGGCCGTGACCGTGCCAACGGGGTAGACGCCCTCCCGCTTGGTCGCGGTGCGCACCTTGAAGACGGTGTCGTACGGGTCCCAGTCGGCGATGCCCTTGATGGTGAGGGTCCCGTCGCCCTGGTCGAAGCGGAGGCGCCGGCCGGTGCGGAGGTCGGTGATCCTGTCGACGCGGTACCCGTTGTCACGGATGCGGACCTGGTCGCCGGTGGTGGGCCGGGTGGTGACGTGGACGTACTGGGTGGTGGCGGGATGGGCGCGGCTGACGGTGATGTATCCGTACGCCCCGTCGTTCCAACTGCCCGGCTGCATACCGCCGTACATGAAGCCGCCGCCGTGAACCCCGTGCAGGGACTGCCAGATGGGCGGGAGGTAGTCCTTCATCAGGTCGAGGAACTTCTCCTGCTGGGGCGGGAAGCGGCCGTTCACCATGGCGGTGAAGTCGGCGAGGGAGAGGATGGAGTTGCCGGCGTTGGCGATGTAGCGGTCGACGTTGAGACCGGTGGACACCGGGCGGTCCTGGCCGTCGTACCACCAACTGCCCGTGTCGGGGACCTTGTAGCAGGACTCGGTGAGGCGCGGCATGGGGGTCCAGATCGCCGACGGCTGGTCGTACGGCGGGGTCATGCCGACCTTCTGCTCATGGGACACCATGTCCATGATCGGGGTGTCCTCGTTGTTGTTGCTCAGGGTCATGTCGGGGCGCAGCTGCCGTATCTGCTCGTACAGCTGGTGCTGTTCCCAGTACTCGTTGTCGTTGTCGATCCAGAAGCCGGACAGCTTCGGGTAGTTGTGCATGACCTCGAAGAAGTTGTCGTACGAGAACTCTCCGAACCCCTCGCGGGTGGTGAGGTCGACGTCGTGGCCCTTGTAGGCGGAGAACTCGGCGGAGTCGAGGGTCTCGACGCCCTGCTCGTCGTGCCACTTGGGGTCGTCGGTCATGTAGAGGATGACCTTGAGGCCCTTCTTGGCGGCCGCGTCGATGAGTTCACCGAGGATGTCGCGCTTCGTCGAGCACGAACCGGGGATCTTCGACGGCCAGGGGCGGGCGTAGCCGAGGCGGGAGTGGAAGGTGGCGAGCACGATGTAGCCGGCCCGGATCTTGCGGGCCTCGTCGACCCAGTAGTCCGGATCCCACCCCCCATCGGTGACGTCCTTCTCCCAGGAGGCACAGTCGAGATGCTTGGGGGCGGTGAACATGCCCCAGTGCAGGAACATCCCGGCGGTGGCGTTGCGGAGGGTGGTCTGGCGGGACGGATGGGCGGAGGCGGTCGCCTTCGTGATGGTCGTCGTCTTCGTGAAGGTCGTCGCCTTCGCGTGGGCGACGGGGGCGGTGGCGAGGAGCAGGGCGACGAGTGCGGTCCAGAGGGCGAGGAGCCCACGGGGATTGCGGAGTCTGCGGCGTCTCATACGGTCACCTTGGTCATCCGATGTATGCGGGGCGCGTACGTTTAGTTCGGGACTAGAGTGCCGGTGCGGCCCATAACTTCCCGCCATACATCGGAGCTGTCAAGGGATTAGGTTGTGCGGTGTGAGTGGTCCTGTCCCTCTGGCGCGCGGACACGGACGGTGCCGACGGGGCGCGGCCGTTCCTGGTCTCCGTCACGGGTCCGGGTGCCGGTGACGTGGAGACCTTCGAGGCGGAGCACGGCGATCACGGGGACCAGGAGTCACCGATCCGGTTCACGCCCGCGCACGCCGTGGACGCGGTCGCCTTCCGCGACGGGCAGGTGGACCGTGTCACCGCCGGTACGGCAGCCGGGATTCCGGCTGCTCACGCAGGGACGGCGAGGGCGGGACCGTTCGGCCCCGCCCGTTCGATACGACGTCTCAGTCGGCGACCGACACCGACGGCTCGCCCGAGGTCACGCCGGCCGCTTCCATCTGCTCGGCCAGCTTCATGGCCTCCTCGATGAGGGTTTCGACGATCTTGGACTCGGGGACCGTCTTGATGACCTCGCCCTTGACGAAGATCTGGCCCTTGCCGTTGCCGGAGGCGACGCCGAGGTCGGCCTCGCGGGCCTCGCCCGGGCCGTTGACGACACAGCCCATGACGGCGACGCGGAGCGGGACCTCCATGCCGGTCAGACCCGCCGTGACCTCCTCGGCGAGCTTGTAGACGTCGACCTGGGCGCGGCCGCAGGACGGGCAGGAGACGATCTCCAGACCGCGCTGCTTGAGGTTCAGGGACTCCAGGATCTGGTTGCCGACCTTGACCTCCTCGACCGGCGGGGCCGAGAGGGAGACGCGGATGGTGTCGCCGATGCCCTGGGAGAGGAGGGCACCGAAGGCGACGGCCGACTTGATCGTGCCCTGGAACGCCGGGCCGGCCTCGGTCACGCCGAGGTGCAGCGGGTACTCGCACTGGGCGGCGAGCTGCCGGTACGCCTCGATCATCACGACCGGGTCGTTGTGCTTGACGGAGATCTTGATGTCCCGGAAGTCGTGCTCCTCGAAGAGGGACGCCTCCCACAGGGCGCTCTCGACGAGGGCCTCCGGGGTGGCCTTGCCGTACTTCTGCAGCAGGCGCCTGTCGAGCGAACCGGCGTTGACCCCGATGCGGATCGGCGTGCCGTGGTCCTTGGCGGCCCGCGCGATCTCCTTGACCTTGTCGTCGAACTGCTTGATGTTGCCGGGGTTGACGCGGACGGCCGCGCAGCCGGCCTCGATGGCCGCGAAGACGTACTTGGGCTGGAAGTGGATGTCGGCGATGACCGGGATCTGGGACTTCTTGGCGATGGTCGCGAGCGCGTCCGCGTCGTCCTGCGTGGGGCAGGCCACGCGCACGATCTGGCAGCCGGAGGCCGTCAGCTCGGCGATCTGCTGGAGCGTCGCGCCGATGTCGGAGGTACGGGTCGTGGTCATCGACTGCACGGACACCGGGGCGTCGCCGCCCACCGCCACGGACCCGACCTGGATCTGCCGGCTCTTGCGCCGTTCGGCGATCTTGGTCGGAACGGACGGCATGCCGAGAGAAATCGCAGTCATCTGCTGTGCAACCCCAAGTCGTGGATCAAGGTCCGGTCCCGGAACAACGGGCTCCAGGCTTCGAGATTACGGCACGCACACAGGCCCGAGCACATCCCACTCATCACCCCACCCATAAGGAGGCGGCCCGGAACCAAGGGTCCCGGGCCGCCGCGAACTCCTGGTGACTAGGTGATTTTCACCGGGTTAACCACGTCCGCCACAAGGACGAGGAGGGTGAAGCAGACGAAGATCCCGGCCACCACATAGGCGACTGGCATCAGCTTCGCCACGTCGAACGGGCCGGGGTCCGGGCGGCGGAGGACCTTTGCCACGCTGCGCCTCAGGGACTCCCACAGGGCGCCCGCGATGTGGCCGCCGTCCAGAGGGAGCAGCGGGAGCATGTTGAAGAGGAACAGGGAGAGGTTGAAGCCGGCGACCAGCATGACGAACATCGCCAACTGCTGGGTGGCCGGGATGTCCAGGGTGAAGATCTCGCCGCCCACTCGGGCCGCGCCGACCACGCCCATCGGGGAGTCGGGCGCCCGCTTGCCGTCTCCGAAGGCCGCGTCCCAGAGGCCGGGGATCTTGCCGGGCAGGCTCGCGATGGAGTCGACGGCGTCGCCGACCCGGTCACCCATCCACGTCACCGACTCGCCGAAGTTCTGCTGGACGATGCCGGTGGCCGCGCTGAAGCCGAGGAAGCCGGCCTTGACGTACTGCCCCTGGACGATCTGGCCGCTGGAGTCCTTCTTGGCGACCTGGTTGGTGGCGATCGTGGCGTGGAGGGTGACCTCCTTGCCCTTGCGGTCGACGATGATCGGGACCGACTTGCCGGGGGTGGAGCGGATCAGGTCGGAGAGCCTGTTCCAGTCGTCCGTCCTGACACCGTCGAAGGAGACGATCTTGTCGCCGGCCTTCAGGCCCGCCGCCGCGGCCGGCGACGCCGGGTCGCTCTTCTTGCAGGTGTCCCGGTTCTGGCTCTGCGCGATCACACACTGCGAGACCGAGCTGACCGTCGTCGTCTGCTGGGAGATGCCGAAGCCCATCAGGACCGTGAGGAACAGCGCCACGGCCAGGATCAGGTTCATGAAGGGGCCCGCGAACATCACGATGACCCGCTTCCACGGGGCCCGGGTGTAGAAGAGGCGGGTCTCGTCGCCCGGCTTCAGCTCCTCGAAGGCCGCCGAGCGGGCGTCCTCGATCATGCCCCGCCAGGGGGAGGTGGAGCGGGCCTCGAGCCTGCCGTCGGGTCCCGGCGGGAACATGCCGATCATGCGGATGTAGCCGCCGAACGGGATGGCCTTGAACCCGTACTCGGTGTCGCCCTTCTTCCGCGACCAGATCGTCGGCCCGAAGCCGACCATGTACTGGGGCACGCGGATGCCGAAGAGCTTGGCCGTGGACAGGTGCCCCAGCTCGTGCCACGCGATCGAGACCAGCAGGCCGAAGGCGAAGACGACTATGCCGAGGATCATCATCAAGGTCGTCATGCACGCGCCTCCGCGGTCGCCGTCGTCGTCTGCGCTGTCAGTTCGCGGGCCCGGGCCCTCGCCCAGGTCTCCGCTTCGAGGACGTCCGACACGGTGAGGGAGGTTCCCGTACGCGGAGTGCCGTGCTCCTCGACCACCCGCGTGACGGTCTCCATGATCCCGTTGAAGGGCAGCGCGCCGGTGCGGAACGCCTCCACGCACTCCTCGTTGGCCGCATTGAACACCGCCGGGGCGGTGCCCGCGAGCTCCCCCACGTGCCTCGCGAGGTCGACCGACGGGAACGCGTCATTGTCGAGCGGGAAGAACTCCCATGTAGACGCCTTGCTCCAGTCGAAGGCCGGTGCCGCGTCCGGGACGCGCTCGGGCCAGCCGAGGCCGATGGCGATCGGCCCCCGCATGTCGGGGGGCGTCGCCTGGGCGATCGTCGATCCGTCCGTGAACTCAATCATCGAGTGGACATACGACTGAGGGTGTACGACCACCTCAATGCGGCTGAAGGGAATGTCATACAGAAGGTGCGCCTCGATCACCTCCAGCCCCTTGTTGACCAAGGTCGCCGAGTTGATCGTGATCACCGGGCCCATGGCCCAGGTGGGGTGCGCGAGGGCGTCCTCGACCGTCACATGCGCCAGCTCCGCCTTCGTACGACCGCGGAACGGACCGCCGGACGCCGTCACCACCAGCTTCCGTACGTCCGCCCTCGTACCGGCCGCGAGCGCCTGGAACAGCGCCGCGTGCTCCGAGTCGACCGGGATGATCTGCCCCGGCTTGGCGAGCGCCTTGACCAGCGGGCCGCCGACGATGAGCGACTCCTTGTTGGCGAGCGCGAGGGTGCGCCCCGCCTCCAGGGCGGCGAGGGTCGGGGCGAGGCCGATGGAGCCGGTGATGCCGTTCAGGACGGTGTGGCAGTCGGAGGCGGCGAGCCGGGTCGCCGCGTCGTGGCCGGCCAGGATCTCGGGGAGCGGCTCCCCTGCGCCGTAGAGGCCGCTCAGCGCCTCGCGCAGCTGCGGTACGACGTCCTCGCGGGCGACCGCGACGGTCCGTACCCGGAGCCGGTGCGCCTGCTCGGCGAGGAGGGCGACCCGGCCGCCGTTGGCGGAGAGCGCGGTGACCCGGAAGCGGTCGGGGTTGCGCAGCACGAGGTCGATGGCCTGGGTGCCGATCGACCCGGTGGAGCCGAGGATCACCACGTCCTTGGGACCGCTGCCCGCCACGGGGTCGTAGACGAGATGCGGGTCGGCGAGGGGGGCTGGACTGTCGCTCATCCCTCCATTGTGGCCGTAAGGACGGTGTGTGAGGACAGCGCGTCCCCCCCTCGGGGGGATCCGGGGGGAACGCACCGTCATCTGTCGCTCACCCGATCGGCCGGTGCACGTTCTCCTTCTCCGAGGGCCCCGGTGTCGCGTCCGCGATCCACGGGCCCTCGCCCGACGGATCGACGATGCCCTCCTCCAGCCATGCGTACGTGCCCGACATGACGCCCTTGACGAGCTTGCGGTCGAGGTCGTCCGTGTTGGTCCACAGCCGGTTGAAGAGCTCCTCGACGCGGATGCGGGCCTGGCGGCAGAAGACGTCGGCGAGCTGGTAGGCCTCGCGGCCGTGCTCACCCTGGCTGCGCAGGAGTTCGGCACGGACGCAGGCCGCGCTCATCGCGAACAGTTCGGCGCCGATGTCGACGATGCGGCCCAGGAAACCCTGCTTGGTCTCCATCTTTCCCTGCCAGCGGGACATGGCGTAGAAGGTGGAGCGGGCGAGCTTGCGGGAGTGGCGTTCGACGAAGCGCAGATGCGGCGAGAGGTCGACCTGGTGCTTGAACTCTCCGTAGGAGACCGGGAGTTGACCCGGTCCCGCGACCAGCTTCGGGAGCCACTTGGCATAGAAGACGCCCGCGTTGGCGCCCGCCTTCGCCTTGTCCTGGAGGGACTTCTCGGGGTCGATCAGGTCGCCGGCGACCGACAGGTGCGCATCCACCGCCTCGCGGGCGATCAGGAGGTGCATGATCTCCGTCGAGCCCTCGAAGATGCGGTTGATACGGAGGTCGCGCAGGACCTGCTCGGCCGGGACCGCGCGTTCCCCGCGGGCGGCGAGGGAGGCCGCCGTCTCGAAGCCGCGGCCGCCGCGGATCTGGACCAGCTCGTCGGCGATCAGCCAGCCCATCTCGGAGGCGTAGAGCTTGGCGAGCGCGCCCTCGATGCGGATGTCGTTGCGGTTCTCGTCGGCCATCTGGCTCGAAAGATCCAGTACGGCCTCCAGTGCGAACGTCGTCGCCGCGATGAAGGAGATCTTCGCACCGACGGCCTCGTGGTGGGCGATCGGCTTGCCCCACTGCTCGCGCGCCGCCGACCACTCACGGGCGATCTTCAGGCACCACTTGCCCGCGGCCACGCAGGAGGCGGGGAGGGAGAGCCGGCCGGTGTTGAGGGTGGTGAGCGCGATCTTGAGACCGGCGCCCTCGGGGCCGATGCGGTTCACCGCCGGGACCCGGACCTGGTGGAAGCGGGTGACGCCGTTCTCGATACCGCGCAGGCCCATGAAGGCGTTGCGGTTCTCGACGGTGATGCCGGGCGAGTTGGTCTCGACGACGAAGGCGGTGATGCCGCCCCTGTGGCCCTCGCTCTTGGGCACCCGCGCCATCACGACCAGCAGGTCGGCGACGACGCCGTTGGTGGTCCACAGCTTCACCCCGTCGAGGACGTAGTCGTCCCCGTCGGGTACGGCCGATGTCGCGAGGCGGGCCGGGTCCGAACCGACGTCCGGCTCGGTCAGCAGGAACGCGCTGATGTCGGTGCGGGCGCACCTCGGCAGGAACTGCTCCTTCTGCTCCTGCGTGCCGAACAGCTTCAGCGGCTGCGGTACGCCGATCGACTGGTGGGCCGACAGCAGCACACCGATCGCCGGGCAGGCCGAACCGGCCAGCGCGAGGGCCTTGTTGTAGTACACCTGGGTGAGGCCGAGGCCACCGTACTTGGTGTCGATCTTCATGCCGAGGGCGCCGATCTCCTTGAGGCCGTTGACGACCTCGTCGGGGATGCGGGCCTCGCGCTCGATCAGCGCCCCGTCGACCTTCGTCTCGCAGAAGTCGCGGAGCTTGGCGAGGAACTCCTCGCCGCGCTGGACGTCCTCCGTGGGCGGAGTGGGGTGCGGGTGGACCAGGTCGAGCCGGAAGCGGCCGAGGAACAATTCCTTGGCGAAGCTGGGCTTGCGCCACTCCTGTTCCCGGGCCGCCTCCGCGACCTCGCGGGCCTCACGTTCGGAGACAGTAGGACGTCCAGCGGAGTCTGTGGGGCTGGCGGACATGAGGCTCACCTCGCCGCGAATCGGGATCTTGGACCGTAATGGGTTACCGACGGGTGCTACCCGATCGTATGTACCCGATCCCGGGCGCCCTCACCACCCTTCGTGCAGCCGTTCAGCCGATGTTGACGGAGTACGTCCTGGTGTCCAGACGCCCCGTGTCCTTGAAAACCTCGGTGCCGGACTCGATGCCGGAGAGGTATTTGTCGTTGCTGAGCAGCTTGCGCCGAACGAGTGCCTGGGTGAAGCCGTCCAGGTCGAGGGTCGCCTTGGTGGTGTTGGTGCGGCGGACGAAGGAGTAGACGTTCCAGCCGATGTTGCCCTGGTAGATGTCCCACATCGAACCGCCCAGGCTGACGCTGCCGTACTTGGTGCCGAGCGGGCCCGCGCCACCCTGGCGGTTGAGCCAGATCATGATCTCGTCGGTGGGCTGGTCCTGCCAGTCCGCGTTGTTCTTGGCGTGCAGCCAGAGGTCGTACGAGACGTTGATGGTCCCGGGGTTCGAGCTGACCGAGAAGTCCCAGGTGGTGGTCACCTTCTTGCGGTCGCCGACGCGGATCGGCAGCCCGGTGCTCGCCTTGTCGACCTTCCAGCCCCAGTGCCAGCCGAGGACCGTGCTCGCGTACGACTTCACGTCCGCGTCGGTGCCCTTGCCGCTGTTGGCCCAGGAGTAGTTCGTGCCCCAGGAGATCGTCGAGCCCGAGTGGGAGTCGTCCCAGACGCACTGGGAGCCGGTGGCCTTGTCCTGGTTCCAGAGGTTGTTGTTCACGTAGTACTTGCCGAGCGTGATCGTGTCGAAGGCCGTGCACTTCTTGTCGGTCTCGCCGGCCTGCGCCACGGTGACACCGGCGGCTGCCGCGAGGGCGACCGCGGAGGCGAGGAGGGTCTTCCTCTTCTTGGACAGGCGCGGTCTGCGGTGTTGCATCGGGGGGTCCTTCCGGGGGACGGTTCGTCTACGCCCCCTCAGTGGCCGCCGACCCGCCGGAGGTTGCCTCGCCGGCGCGGACATCCCCGTACGATCCTTCGAACAAGCCTCATACACGCCCCGCAGGAGAAAAGCTGTCGAAGCGCTTCGACAGACTCTGGACACCCGCCCTCGCCAGAGCTAGTGTCGAACCACCCTCACACCCGCCCCTGTACGTCATGCGCACTGTCGAAGCGCTTCACACCGCTTGGAGAGCTGGATGGTCACCCTCGCCGAGGTCGCCCAGCACGCCGGAGTCTCGGCGAGCACGGTGAGTTATGTCCTCAGTGGCAAGCGGTCCATCTCGACGACCACCCGGCAGCGGGTCGAGCAGTCCATCCGCGAGCTGGGCTACCACCCGAACGCGGGCGCGCGGGCGCTGGCCAGCAGCCGGTCGAACATCATCGCGCTGATGGTCCCGCTGCGCACCGACATGTATGTGCCGGTGATGATGGAGATCGCCATCGCGGTGGCCACGACGGCCCGGACGCACGGCTACGACGTCCTGCTGCTGACCGGCGAGGAGGGTCCGGACGCGGTGCGCCGGGTGACCGGCAGCGGGCTCGCCGACGCGATGATCCTGATGGACGTCGAACTCGACGACGAGCGGCTGCCGTTGCTGCGCGGGACGGATCAACCGTCGGTTCTGATCGGGTTGCCGGCCGACACGACCGGACTCACCTGCGTCGACCTGGACTTCAGGGCGACGGGTGCGCTGTGCGTGGAGCACCTCGCGATGCTCGGTCACCGCGACATCGCTGTCATAGGAGAGGCGCCCGCCGTCTACGAACGGCACACCGGTTTCGCCGAGCGCACGCTCGACGGACTCCGGTCCCGCGCCCAGGAGCTGGGCGTACGGCTGCTGCACCGGCCGTGCGAGGGCGGGTACGACGCGATGGCCGTCACACTCGCCCGCATCCTCGACGAGCGCCCGGGCACCTCCGGGTTCGTCGTGCAGAACGAGTCGGCGGTGGAGCCGCTGCTGGCCCTGCTGCGCCAGCAGGGGCGTGCCGTGCCCGAGGACGTGTCGGTGGTGGCGATCTGCCCGGACCAGGTCGCCGTGCAGGCCTCGGTGCGGCTGACGTCCGTCGCCATCCCGGCGCAGGAGATGGGCCGGTACGCCGTGGAACACCTGGTCGCCAAGCTCGACGGCCGCGGTATGGACGACGTCGTGCTCATCGCACCGGAGTTGACGGTGCGGACGAGCACGGGACCCGCGCCCTCCCGCACTTCCTGACCCCGCTCTTCCTGATCCCGCACTTCCCGGCCCCGCTCTTCGTGTGCCCTGAGGGGCACCTCATGTCCTTTCGGGAGCACCCTTCGTGAACCAGCCTGCCGAAAACCAGCCACAGGTCAGCCTCGCCCAGTCGTCCCCCACCGTCGGCACCTTCCGCGAGCGGGACGGCGCGCTGGAGTGGAGCGGCCGCCAGGAGACGCTCCGTATCGAGCCGTGGGGGCCGGACGCGGTCCGGGTGCGGGCCAGGCTCGGCGGCCCGGTCCTCGACGGGCTGCCGGGCGCCCTGCTCGACACGGCGCCGGCCACCGAGAGCAGTATCAAGATCGGTGACGGGGAAGGGCAGTTGGCCGTCGGCGCGCTCACCGTCGAGGTCGACGCCGAGGGCCTGATCCGCTTCCTGCGCACGGAGGACGGCAGCGAGGTGCTGGCCGAGGAGCGCGCCCACTTCTGGTGGCCGGGGTCACGGCTGTACACCGCCGTCGGCAACGGCCACCACCGCCTGGAGCAGCGCTTCGCCGCCTACGACGACGAGAAGCTGTTCGGCCTGGGCCAGCACCAGCACGGCCGCCTCGACCAGAAGGGCCTGGTCCTGGACCTGGTGCAGCGCAACGCGGAGGTCGGCATCCCGGTGCTGTCGTCGAGCCGCGGCTACACCCTGCTCTGGAACAACCCGGCGATCGGCCGCGTGGAGCTGGCGGGGAACGGGACTCGGTGGGTGGCCGACTCGGCCCGGCAGATCGACTACTGGATCACCGCAGGCAGCCCCGCCGACGGGCAGCGCCGCTACAGCGCGGTGACGGGCCGTACGCCGATGCTGCCGGAGTGGGCGGCGGGCTTCTGGCAGTGCAAGCTGCGGTATCGCTCACAGGACGAACTCCTCGCCGTGGCACGGGAGTACAAGCGCCGGGGCCTTCCGATCTCGGCGATCGTCTGCGACTTCTTCCACTGGACGCACCTCGGTGAGTGGAAGTTCGACCTCGGCGAATGGCCCGACCCGGCGGAGATGGTCCGTGAACTGGAGGAGCTGGGCATCAAGTTGGTGGTCAGCGTGTGGCCGTCGGTGTCGCCGCTGAGTGAGAACCACCCGGTGATGGAGCAGCGCGGCTACTTCATCGGCACGCAGTACGGTCCGATGGCGCACGCCGACTGGCCGGACAAGGGGGTCGCGTCGACGGTCCAGGTGGCCTTCTACGACGCGACGAACCCGGACGCGCGTGAGTTCGTGTGGTCGAAGGTGCGGGACAACTACCTTGTGCCGTACGGCATTTCGGCCTTCTGGCTGGATGCCTGCGAGCCCGAGCTGAAGCCCGGCTTCCAGGAGAACCTGCGGTACCGGGCGGGCCCGGGGCTGGAGGTCGGCAACATCTACCCGGCCGAGAACTCCCGCACCTTCTACGAGGGCCTGCGCGCCGAGGGCGAGGAGGTCGTCACCCTCAACCGGTCGGCGTGGGCGGGGAGTCAGCGCTACGGTGCCGCGCTGTGGTCCGGTGACATCGGTACCGACTTCCCGACGCTGCGACGGCAGATCGCGGCCGGACTCAACACCGCGCTGTCCGGGATCCCCTGGTGGAACACGGACATCGGCGGCTTCCACGGGGGCGACCCGGACGACCCGGCGTATCAGGAGGTCATGGTCCGGTGGTTCCAGTTCGGCGCGCTGTCGCCGCTGATGCGGCTGCATGGGTTCCGGGACCCCGGGATGCCGCTCGGTCCGAAGATGACCGGGGGGCCGAACGAGGTGTGGTCGTACGGCGAGGAGGCGTACGGCGTGCTGGAGAAGTATCTGCGGCTGCGGGAGCGGTTGAAGCCGTATGTGCTGGAGGTCATGCGGGAGGCACATGAGGAGGGATTGCCGGTGATGCGGCCGCTGTTCCTGGAGTTTCCTGAGGATCAGGCGGCCTGGTCGGTCGACGACGCCTATCTCTTCGGGCGGGATCTGTTGGTGGCGCCGGTGTTGACGGCTGGGGCGACGGCTCGGACGACGTATCTGCCGGCGGGGGCGAGTTGGACCGACGCGTGGACCGGGGAGACGTATGAGGGTGGGGCGGCCGTGACGGTGGATGCGCCGTTGGATCGGATTCCGCTGTTCCTGCGGGACGGGGTGCGGTTGCCCATTGGGGTGATGGAGTAGGTCGTTCGGCGGCTGCTGCGCCATCGTGGCTGGTCGCACCCACGCGGCGGTAGCCGCACAGCGATACGGTCCCGCACCCCTTTGGGGCGCGGGACCGGCCGTACGCTGTGAATGCTTTGGGTCAGTTGCGGCAGACGGAGACCAAGGAGCGGGCCAGAGCCGCGGTGTGCAGCAGGTCCGGGTGTTTCTCGTGGTGGACCTCGATGACCGCGACGGCGAGTTCGGGACCGCAGGTACGGGCCGTGCGCTGCGGTGTGGTGTCGGCCAGGGACTGGACCAGGTCCGCGTTGATGCGGTTGATCGTCTGGCGGACGACGTTCAGGTCGGGCTTGGTGGTGGGAGCTTGCTCGGGATGGGCCGTCCATTCCGCGAACAGGGCGCGCTGGACGATCTTGTTGGCCTCTATCTGGTCGCGGAAGACGCGGCGGACCTCGTCGGGGTCGGCGCCGATCCGCTGGGCCTGGGCGGCTACGGAGTCGAGGACCTGTTGTTCGCGGGCCGGGTCGTCGATGGGGCTGTCGGTGCCCCACTTGGCGGCGGCCACCAGGTCGGCGGTGGCGAGTCGGTCGGCGGCGAGGGAGGCGACCGGCAGCAGCCGAGAGGCCGGTGCGGGGGCGGCCGTGGCGGTGCCCGGCAGGGCGAGCACCGCTGTGGCCGCGAGGGCGGAGATACGGAGGGGGGTGGGGATTCGCATGGGTCCATGAAACCCCACCCCGATCGGTCAACTGCTGCTGACACTCTCGCTGTTGACCACGAAGTCCAGTCCGCCGGACGAGGATGTGATCTCGAAGCCGAACTGGAAGTCCCCGATGGTCACGTTGCCGAACCAGCCCTTGGTGTCCTTGATCCACTTCAGGATCGGCAGGACGTTGACCGTGCCGGAGCTGGAGTTGGAGGTGCGGACGAACGAGAACACGTCGTTGGAGCCGTTGTTGCCCTTGTAGACGGTCCAGGTGTGACCGCCCAGCGTGAGGTTGCCCTGTGAGGTGCCGAGCGGGCCGACGGCTCCGGTCTTGTTCATCCAGAGCATGATCTCGTACTTGTAGCCGGTGTCCCAGATGTCGTACGACGTGTTGTACGCGCCGGACGACGGGACGGAGACGTTGTAGCCGCTGGAGAGCGAACCGAGCGAGGTGATCGACTTGTTGATCACCTTCTTGGCGTTGGGGTAGGACTTGATGCCGCCGGTGTTGGGGTGGTTGGCGTTGACGCCCCAGTTGGTGCCGGAGTTGGCCCAGATGCACTGGGCGCCGGCGCCGGAGCCCCAGATGTTGTTGTAGAGGGTGTAGCCGTTCAGGGTCGTGTTGCCCCACTGGTCGCAGGAGCTCCAGACGGCGGCCGAGGCGGGGGCGGAGGCGAGGCCGACGGTGGCGCCGAGGGCCATCGCCGGTGCCAGCACGGCCATGGTGATCCTCTGCTTCAGCGTGCGTGTTGCCATGGTGTCCCTTCCATGGGTGGGGGGAAATGCGGGGGTGGCTACCACGCCCCCAGGGTGAGGACGTGGTCTTCTCCGGCGACGAGGTCGAGCGGTCGTGTGCCGGAGGAAGTCCGGAGGTCGACGCGGTGGGTCCGGGTGGGGCGGATCACCACCGTCGTCCGGCTCGGGCTCCAGGTGAGGTCGACATCCGCCCCGAACCGGGTCCGGACACCGATGAGTTGACCGGTGGAGTACGCCGCCGGGAGCGCGGGCAGCAGAACCAGCCGGTCGGGCGTGGACTGCACGAGCATCTCGACGAGCACGGCGGGCAGGGTGTGCGCGGCGTCGGCGTTGTAGACGTCGCGGTCCGGGTAGTGGGCGCTCATCAGGGAGTCGTGGAAGAAGTCGCCCTTGAGGACCTGACCGAGGGCGTGCGCCACCCGCTCGCCGTCGCGCAGCCGGGCGGCGACCAGGGCGTGGTGCAGATGACCGTGGGCCGAGTCGTTCTCGGCGCCGCGCAGTTCGAGGGCGCGGTGGGCGGCCACCACGAGGTCCGGGGTGTCGTACGGGTTGATCTCGTCCAGCGGCCAGACCCCGTACAGGTGGCTGAGATGACGGTGGTCGTAGGTGTCGTCGAGGCCGGGCCAGGCCCATTCGGCCAGTGCGCCGTCGGAGTTGATCCGGTGTGGGGGCAGCCGGTCGGCGAGCGCCCGCCAGCGGTCCGCGTCGGGCGTGTCCGGGTGGTGATCGGCGGCGGTCAGCAGGGCGTGCCGGGCGGCCGAGAGGTCCATGGCCGCGTTGATCACGCCCCAACCGGCGTTCGCGGGACGGTTCTCGGGCGAGTAGGACGGGACGACGACCAGCTGTCCGTCCCCGTCCGTCCGGCCGAGGAAGTCCTCGTAGAACAGGGCGACTTGGGCGAGCGCGTCGGCCGTACGGGGATCGCGCTCGCCGCGGGTCTCGTCGTGGTCGACGAGCGGCTTGAGCAGCCAGTCGGCACCGGCCGTCCACAGGTGCAGCGGGTACTCGCGACTGAAGTGGTACGACAGCCCGGACTCGCCGTCGGTGTGGGCCGGGGCGAGGACTCCGCGAGCGCCGAAGACCGTACGCGCGTTCTCGGCCCAGTCGACGAGTTGACGGTGGATCAGAGAGGCGTGGGCGGCGGTCACTTCGGGGAGGGCGGCGGCCGCGGCGGAGGCCGTCTGGAGGTTGAGGTTGGCGTCGTTGGTGAAGGCGCCGGACCAGGCGGTATTCCAGTCGCCGGTCCACAGACCGGTGAGACGGGGCGGGTTGAGGCCGCTCGCGGAGAGCAGGTGGTAGCGGCCGGCGGCGAAGAGTCGTTCCAGGAGGGCGGGGTCCTCGGGGTGCTTCTCCAGCAGCTCGGAGCCGGGGAGGGCGCGTTGGGCGGGGTCGGCGCCGAGGTCGAGGGTGACCCGCTCGTAGGCGGTGCGGTGGAGGGTGGTGTGGCGGGCCAGCAGCCGGTCGTACGACTCCTCGCCCGCGGCGGCCAGTTGGCGCAGGGCGTGGCCGTGGGGGGCAGTGTCCTGCTCGCCGGTGTGGCGCAGGACGCGGGTGAGGAGGAGCACGGACTCGGCGCCGGTGACCTTGAGGCCGGGGGGTGTGAGTGCCGTACGGCCGCCGGTGACCGCGACGAGCGTCAGGCCGGTGTACGCCGTGTCGCTGCCGGGGTAGCGGACGCGCAGGGTGAGCAGGGCGCCCTCGGGGGTGAGGACGGCGCCGTCGCCGACGGCGAGGCCCGTGGGGGCGTTCGGCAGGCGGTGGTCGAGGGCGATGTCGAGGTCGGGGGCGGTGACGTGCTGGACGATCACGTCATCGGCGCGGGAGACGAAGACCCGGCTGTTCCAGCCCTCGCAGACCTCCTTCACGACGCCGGTGGCGAAGTCGACGGACCGGCGGTAGCGGCGCGGCTCCTCGCCGGGCGCTCTGCGCAGCCGTACCTGAAAAGCGGGGTGGAAGGGCTGCACCCACTGCAGGTCGCGGCCGTCGGTGAAGGTCTCGGCGGCATGCAGTTCGCCGGCCAGCAACCGGTCCTGCAGCAGCGGTAGTTGAGCGGCGAGCCGGGGCGGACGGGCGTTCTCGCCGCCGTTGGGGCGGACGAGGGTGTGGTGGGTGACGACGACCCGCTCGTCGTTCGGATCACCGAACACGAGGGCGCCATGATGGCCGTTGCCGCTCAGGAAGCCGTCCTCCCAGCGGGCGGCGGGGGCGGGTTCCCAGGTTCCGTGGACGATGGTCGCGGGGGCGTTCGCCGGACTGTTCGCGGGGGTGTTCATGGGCGCAACACCACCACGCCGTATCGGTCGAGGGTGAGTTGGCCTGCGACAACCGCGCCCGTCAACAGATCACGACGACCGCCCGGCACCTCGACGGTCACCGGCTCGCGCCCGTGGTTGAGCACGAACAGCAGATCGCCGCGGCGCACCGCCTCGACCTGGTCGGGCAGCCCGCGCAGGACGGGGCGGACGCCGGCCTCGGCCGCGATCCCGGCGAGGAGGGTGCGCAGGGCGTCCGGCTCGGGAAGCGTGGAGAGATACCGGGCCCGACCCTTGCGCAACACGGCGGGCAGTCCGTCGAGTTCGCCGCCCTTGTAGGTGACCTCCGCCGAGGCGTCGTCGTCCTTCTCGATCTCCTCCGACCACAGGGTCCCGAGGAACCCGTCGGTCTCGACGCTCTCGTCCGCGTCCAGCGGCCACCACTCGTGCAGCGTGCGGATGCCGAACAGCTCGCGCAGCCGGGCGTCCATGCCGCCGGTGCGCACCCGGTCGTCCTCGTCGGCGATGCCGGTCAGGAAGCCGCTGACGAGGGTGCCGCCGGCGCGGACGTAGGAGAGGAGGTTGTCGATCGCCGCGTCCGTGAGGGCGTACGACTGCGGGACGACGACCAGCTTGTAGCCGGTGAGGTCGTGCTCGGGGTGGGCGAAGTCGGTGGTGAGGTGGGCCTGCCAGAGGGCGCGGTGCCAGGCGGTGAGGACCTGGGTGTGGTCGACGCGGGTGGAGAGGCGGCCTTCGTGGGCGCCGGCCCACCAGGAGTGCCAGTCGTGGAGGATCGCGATGTCGTTGGTGGAGTGACTGCCCGTCACCTCGGCGCCGATCCGGGCGAGTTCGGCCCCGATCCGCTTCACTTCCTGGTACGTCCGCCCCTGCTCCCCCGCATGGCTGACCATCCCCGAGTGGAACTTCTCGGCGCCCTGCCTCGACTGCCGCCACTGGAAGTAGCAGACGGCGTCGGCGCCACGGGCGACGGCCTGCAGGGACCACAGCCGGTTGAGGCCACGGGGTTTGGGGTGGTTCACACCTCGCCAGTTCACCGGTCCCGCCGCCTGCTCCATGAGCATCCAGGGCCCACGGGCCTGCGAGCGGGTCATGTCCTGCACGAGAGCGGCGTGTTGTGCACCCAGCGGATCACGCGGATCGGGGTAGAGGTCGACGGAGACGACGTCCTCCTCCTCGGCCCACCGCCAGGCGTCCTGACCGACCCACAGCGGCATGAAGTTGGTGGTCACCGGGATGTGGGAGGGGGTGTGCCGGCGGACGATGTCCCGCTCGGCGACGTAGCACTCCAGGAGCATGTCGGAGGTGAACCGTTTGAAGTCCAGCACCTGACCGGGGTTCTTCAGATAGTGCGCGTGGCGCGGCGGCAGGACCTCCGCCCAGTCGCCGTAGCGCTGGCTCCAGAAGGCGGTGCCCCAGGCGGAGTTGAGGGCGTCGAGGCTGCCGTACTTCTCCCTCGACCAGGTCCGGAAGCGGACGGCGGCCTCGTCCCCCCAGTCATAGGTGCAGTACTCGTTGTTGATGTGCCACATGGTGAGGGCGGGGTGGCTGCCGTAACGGGCGGCGAGGTCCTCGGTGATGGCCGCGGCGTAGCGGCGGTAGACGGCGCTGGAGTGCGAGAAGTGTTGCCGCCCGCCCCACCACTCCGTGCGGCCGTCCTCGTCGCGAGGCAGGGTCTCGGGATGCAGGCGGCCCAGCCAGGGCGGTGGCGAGGAGGTGGGCGTGGCGAGGACGACGCCGATGCCGTTGTCGTGCATCAGGTCCATGAGGGTGTCGAGCCAGCCGAACTCCCGCTCCCCCGGCCGGGGTTCGAGCTTGGCCCAGGAGAAGACGCCGAGGGTGACGGAGTTGACGCGGGCGGCCTTCATCAGCCGGACGTCCTCGTGCCAGGTCTCCTCGGGCCACTGCTCGGGGTTGTAGTCGCCGCCGAAGAGGATGCGGCCGCGGGTGGCGTCGCCCAGGTCCGGCATTACACCGGCTCCCCGTACTGGATGCCGCGCCCGTTGGTGGCGAGGTAGACCCGCCCGTACACACGCGGGTCACCGGTGATGGTCTCCCCGATCCACCCCCACTGATGCCGGTCGTCGTTGATCCGCACCCAGCTCTTCGCACCGTCGTCGGACCGGTACACGGCGGTGATGGTCTCGGTCGAGCCGACCATGTAGACCGCCGGATAGTCGGCACCGTCGGCCGCCTTGCCGAAGCCGAGTGTGTACGAGGCCCAGCAACTGGCGACCTTCGAGAACGAAGCCCCGCCGTCCGTGGACCGATAGAGCCCGTTCCACTTGCCGGAGAGCCACAGGTCACCGGATCTGCCGGGCGCCGCGACCAGCTCGAACTGACTGTCCCCGGCGGGCAGCCCGCCCGCACGCTCCGTGAAGGAGAGGCCACTGTCAGTGCTGGCGAGTACCTTTCCCGTATCGGTGTCGTACGCGTAGAAGAGCGTCGGGTCGGCCGGGTCGGCGACCGGCGTGGCGCCCTTCGGGAAGGAGGAGATCTCGGTCCAGGTGGCCCCGCCGTCGGCGGACCGGTGGGCGGCGTACTTGGTGCCGTCCCAGTGCACGAAGGACCACAGCAGCACACTGCCGTCGGCGTTGACGGCGATCGGCCCCGGAGCATCCTTGGCGATGGCGGGCTGGCCCCCGAAGGGCGCCCAGGTCCGCCCACCGTCGTTCGAGTACGCCCCGTTGCCGTGGTCGCCCCACCCCGTCCGCACGACATACGCCGGCCTGCCCGCGGCCTGCGCGAGTCCCGTCGCCGACCCGAACACGGGGTTCGTCGCCATGCCGCGGGAGGGCGAGGCGGTGAGCCGCTCGTGGTACATCACGCCGACGTCCCCGAGCCCGCTGATCAGGTGCGCCTCCCCGACCGGGGGCGAGATCAGCCGGCGTACGGCGGTCTCCTCCAGGCCGCGGATCTGCGGGGCCCAGTGCGTCAGATCCCGGGTGCCGTAGAGGGTCGCGCCGGTCCCGTACACCACGTGCTTCGAGTCGTACGGGTCGACGGCGACGGCCTGGATCCACCAGCCGAACTTGGGTGCATCGGCGCCCCACTTGAGATAGGGGGTCTCGGACACGTCGAAGTCAGCGGCGTCCTTGAGGGGCGCCCATGTACGGCCGCCGTCGGTGGTCCGGAACACCGTGTCCCCGTCCGCCCACCGGTTGTTGGTGGACACCACGACCGTGCCGGGCCGCCGGGCATCGACGGCGACCCCGCCGTACCCGAAGGTGTCGGCGGAGCCGTCACCTGTGGTCCCGCCAGGCTTCACAGGCGTGACCTCGGTCCACTTGCCGGTGTGGACGGCGAGCTTGTGCACACCGCCGGCGGACTGCCCGTTGGGTCCGGGCGCGTCGGCGTACGTCACGTACAGCTCGCGGGCGAGGCAGTCGTACGCGGCCCGGATCGGCACCTTGGCGGAGGTGCCGCCGGGCTGCCCGGGCACGGCTTCCCACGACGTCCCGTCGGCGGTCCGGAACAGGTTGGCCGAGGTCCCGCCCCCGTCACCCCACCCGGCGTACACGGCCCGCCCGACGGCGACGAGGAAGACCACCCCCTGGCCGGTGGCGCTGGATGCGGCCGGGAAGCCACTGACGGCTGCCCAAGTGACGCCCCTGTCGGTCGACTTGAGCAGCCCGTCATGCCGGGTCCCGAGCCACAGGGTGTCGCTGTCCCGCGGATCGACGAGCAACCGCTCCCCGGCCCCCCGCCCGTCCTCATTGGCCCCGAGCTTCACGCTCAGGTCGGTGCGGCTCCAGGTGGCACCCCGGTCATCGGACCGCAGAACGGCCCCGTTCCCGGCCCAGGACTGGGCGTAGGTGCCGAGGGCGAGGTAGAGCCGGTCTGGATGAACGGGATCGACAGCGATCGCCTCGACCCCGAGAAGGTTCCAGTCGTCCCAGCCGAGGTGATCGGTGAGCGGAGTCCAGCGCGCGGCACGGTCGTCCCAGCGGTAGGCGCCGCCGATGTCGGTACGGGCGTAGGCGAGCCCGCGGACGGAGGGGTGGAAGAGAACGCCGGTGACGAATCCGGTACCGCCGATGACGGCGTTGCGCCAGCGGTAGGCGGGAGCGGCGGCTTCACTCTCCGCGGCGTGCGCGGGCCCGGGGAGAAACGGTACGGCGGTGACAGCGGCAGCAGCCGCGGTACCGGCGAGAACGACCCGACGGCTCGGACGGGACGTGAGCATGACACACCTCGTTCTGGAAACGTGGGGCAAGTGGAGAAGGAGGCGTCGGATCAACCCTTGATCGCGCCGGTGAGCATGCCCTTCTTGAAGTGCCGCTGCACGAACGGCGACAGCACGGCGACCGGCAGCAGGGCCATCACCATGACCGCCATCTGAATGGCCAACCCCGACAATTGGCCGGTCCTGATGGCCTGTCCCAGGCCTACCGGCTGCTGCTGCCGCTGGACGAGCTGGATCATGACGTTCTGCAACGGCATCATGTCCTGGTTGTTCAGGTAGAGCGACGCGTTGAACCAGGCACTCCAGTACCCCACGGCATAGAACAGCGTGATCACCGCGAGGACGGCCCGGGACAATGGCATGACGATCGTCCAGAGAATGCGGAGATCCCCGGCGCCGTCGATGCGCGCGCTGTCGATGAGTTCCTGGGAGATCTCCATGAAGAACCCGCGCAGCACAAGGATGTTGAAGACGCTGATCGCACTGGGAAGGATCAGTGCGAGATAGGTGTCCGTGAGCCCGAGGGACTGCACGAGCAGATACGTGGGGATGAGGCCCGCGCTGAAGAACATGGTCGCCAGCAGCGTCATCAGGATCCAGCGGTGCCCGAGCGAGCCGGTGCGGGACAGGCCGTAGGCGCACAGGACGGACACCGTCATCGAGAACAGCGTGCCGACCAGGGTGATGAGGATGCTGATGACCATGGCCCGGGTGACCTGGCCGCCGCCGAGCAACTCCCTGTAGGCGATGAGGGTGAGGCCCTTGGGCACGATCACCAGGCCGCCCGCCTCGTCGATGGTCTTGCGCGACGAAAGGCTGGTGACGATCACGATCCACAGCGGGATCAGGACCGCCAGACAGGCGAACGCCAGGACCAGGCCCTTGCTCGCGAGGCCGGCCTTCGACGGCTCCTCCTCCCACGCCGGGCGCTCGGGTGAGGCCCACCGGAACGGTTTGCTCGCGGGTTTGTCGACGACGGTGGTCACTTCTTGTAAACCCCCTGCTCGCCCAAGAGATGGGCCACCTTGTTCGCGGCAAGGACCAGGCCGATGCTGACCACGCCCTTGATCAGACCGGCGGCGGCCGCATAGCCGAAGTCCTGGTTGTGCACGCCGTTCCACCACACGAAGGTGTCGAGAACCTCTCCGGCGCCCGGCCCGACGGCGTCACGTTGCAGCAGGATCTGTTCGAACCCGACGGTCAGGGCGTCGCCGACACGCAGTACGAGAAGCAGAGCGATCACCGGCCGCAGGGCGGGAAGCGTGACGTGCCACATGCGGCGCCAGCGGCCGGCGCCGTCCATCGCGGCGGCTTCGTAGAGGTCCTGGGAGACCGAGGCCAGCGCGGCAAGGAAGACGATGATCCCCCACCCGGCGTCCTTCCACACGCTCTGCGCGGTGACCAGGAAGGGGAAGGTGTTCGGGTCGGTCATGATGTCGATGCCGTTGTACCCGTGCTGGCGCAGCAGCTGGGAGAGCATGCCCGCACCGCCGAACATCTGCTGGAAGACGGCGATGACCAGCACCCAGGAGAAGAAGTGCGGCAGGTAGAGCACAGCCTGCGCGACCGCCCGCACCCGGGGCCGGACCACACTGTTGATGAGCAGCGCGAGCAGGATCGGGATCGGGAAGAACAGCACGAGCTGGACGAAGAACAGCACGAATGTGTTCTGCACGGCGTTCCAGAAGGCGGAGTCCCCGAAGATCTCCTGGAAGTTCTCCAGGCCGGCGAAGGGGCTGTGCAGCATGGCGACGATGCCGTTGTCGCTGACGTAGGGGTCGTAGTCCTGGAAGGCGACCACGTTGCCGAGGATCGGCAGGTAGTTGAAGACCAGGAGCAGCACGATGGCCGGCAGCGTCATGAGGATCAGGGTGCGGTCGCGTCTGAACCTGAGCCGGAAGCCCAGCTTGTCCGGGCCTCGTCGTGCCTCCCGGGCGCCGGCGGGGTCGGCGGACGCCACCGGGGTCTTCACCGGCGTGCTGGCCTCGGCGCTGCTCCGAGGCACCGTGCTGTGGGACACGGCTGTTCTCCTTGCCTCAGAGCCTGGTCAGCTCGCCGCCGAGCCGTTCTCGTCGAGAAGCTTCTTGTACCAGTCACGCAACCGATCCCCGCCTTTCTTCTTCCAGTCGGAGACGGCCTGCTGCATGTCGCTGATCTTCTTGTGGCCGCGGATGATGTCGTCCTCGAGCTGCTCGAAGTTGTCGGCCAGATTGGTGTAGCGGTTGGGCTCGGCGATCTGCAGGCCCCAGAAGGTCGACTTCTTGGTGAAGGCGCCCATCCGCTGCTCCCACTCGACCATGGCCCGGGTGATGTCCGGGTAGTCGGGGTGGGCGAAGGTCGGGGCGGGGCTCGCGACCATGACGAAGGCGTTGACGACCTCGTTGTTGCCCTTGTCGTTCTTGACGGGCACACCGTTCTTGATGGTGTAGTGCGTGCCCTCGACGCCGTAGTTGGTCATCATCCACTCCTTGGTGCCGTACGGCGCCGCGGTGACATTGGCGACGGCCAGCGTGTCGCGGATGACGGACTCGGACGCCTTCTTGTTGACGAAGGCGAAGATGCCGGCCGGGTTCGCGGCCCACAGCGTCGGATTGCCGCCGTCGTGGTTCCAGATGTCCATGCCCCAGACTCTGAAGTCGGGGTTCTGGGTGGCCTGGGATGCCTGCTGCCCGTACCAGTTGACGATGTTGTTGTTCCAGATCAGGAACTCACCCTTGGCGAACAGGGGGGCCGGGTCGCCGATCTGGCTCTTGCCCAGCTTGAACTGGGGGTGGACGTATCCGGCGGCCATCAGCTTGCGCGCCCACTCCAGCGCTTCCAGGTACTCCGGAGTCTCGATGCGGTAGATCAGCTTGCCGTCGACCAGGTTCCAGCCGAGCGGTTTCTCCCCGCCCCCCAGCACGCCGAAGTTGTTGAACGCGGTCCACTTCATGTCATCGCAGGCCCACCGATTGGCCTTGGGGTTGGTGATCTCCTTGCACAGGGCCATGAACTCGTCGGCGGACTTCGGGACCTCGTAGCCCTCCTTGTCGAAGATGTCCCGGCGGTAAAGAGGCACGATGTTCGCGGCGGGCTCGGTGGGCTGCGGCAGGCCCATCAGCTTGCCGCCGAAGATGGAGCGCTGCCAGGCGTCGCTGGGGATCGCCGCGAGGTTCGGGTACTCCTTGATCTTGTCCCCGGTCAGATAGGGGCCGAGGTCGGCGAACTTGCCGGCGATGGCGCTCGGTATCCGGCCGGTCATGTTCCAGCCGGGGATCACCACCACGTCAGGGATGTCGCTGGAGGCGAGGACCGCGCCGAGCTTCTGGTCGTAGGTGTTGCCGTCCTGGTTACGCCACTCGACGTCGACTCCGATCAGGCTGTTCATCCCCGTGTAGTAGGGGTTGTTCTGCTTCGGCGGCGAGCCCCAGAACGGCGACATGATCGTGACCTTGCCGCCCTTGCCGAGCTTCTTCGGGACCGAGGTCTTGAGGGTGGCGACGTCGAGCTTGCTGGTGAAGCCCATCGCCGAGCCGTTCTTCGACGGGATGTCCGGCGTCACCACGTTGCTGGCCACATAGGCCGGGAGGATCTTCTTCGCGTTCTTGCCGGACGTCGTGCCCCCGCCCGACCCGCTCTCCGAGCCCCCGCAGGCGGCAAGCAACGGTATCCCGCCCGCAACCGCCGCCGTGGCAACGGCAGTTGATGCGAGGAAGCTTCTCCGGCTCGGTCCGGAAGAGGCGGAAGCGGCGTTCGGCGTCATTGCGTCAACCCTTCATGGCGCACCAGGACACCCGGCGGTGGCCGTCGGCTGCGGTGTCTCGAGTGGAACGTGCTGAGCTGAAGCGGTCCTCCGACGCATACCGGCTGGATCCGTAGTCGAAGCGCTTCGATGTTGCTGTGAGGTTAAGTGAACGCCTGGGGGTGCACAAGGGTCGATTCCAAGATTCCTGCGGGCTCTCACACCCGACCTGTTCTTATGCGCCGCATGAAGTAACCGTGTCCGTCTCTTGACACCCGCCCATCCGTCGAATGAGCATCGAAGCGCTTCGAAAGTGCTCCGTCGCTCCATCGCAAGGGGATCCCCACGTGACCGAACAGACGCCGCCCACGCCGCCGTTCCGCGACCCGCAGCTGCCGTTCGCGAAGCGCATCGACGACCTGCTGGAGCGGCTGACGCTCGACGAGAGGATCTCCTTCCTGCACCAGTACGCGCCGGCCGTCGACCGCCTCGGCATCACCGCCTGGCGCACCGGCCAGGAGGCCCTGCACGGCGTGGCCTGGATGGGCCCGGCGACCGTCTTCCCGCAGGCGGTCGGCCTCGGCGCCACCTGGAACACGGATCTCGTACGCCGCGTCGGCGAGGCCGTCTCCAAGGAGACCCGCGCCATGCACGCGAAGGACGACCGCGTCGGCCTCAACGTCTGGTCCCCCACGGTGAACCTCCTGCGCCACCCCCTGTGGGGCCGCAACGAGGAGGGCTACTCGGAGGACCCGAAGCTCACCTCCGCCATCGCCACGGCCTACACCCGCGGCCTGCGCGGCGACCACCCCACGTACTGGCGCACGGCCCCGGTCCTCAAGCACTGGCTGGCCCACAACAACGAGACGGACCGGGCGACTTCGTCCAGCTCGGTCCGCCCGCGCGTGCTGCACGAGTACGACCTGCGCGCCTTCCGCGAGACGGTCGAGGCGGGCTCGGTGGCGGGGGTGATGCCTGCGTACAACCTGGTCAACGGCCGCCCCAACCACGTCTCCCCGTACCTGCGCGAGCATCTGCGCGCCTGGACGGACGAGCATCTGCTGGTCTGCTCGGACGCCGGGGCACCCTCCAACCTGGTCGATCACGAGCACTACTACGACACCCACGAGGAGGCGACGGCGGCCGCCCTGATCGCCGGCGTCGACAGCTTCACCGACCACGGCACCGACAGTTCGCAGATCGTCGCGCGGGTCAAGGAGGCGTACGAGCAAGGCCTGTTGACCGAGGCCGACATCGACACCGCCGTCCGCCGCCAGCTCTCCGTTCGCTTCCGCCTCGGCGAGTTCGACCCGCGCTACGACCCGCACGCGGGCATCCACGACTTCGACACCCCGGCCCACCGCGCCCTCGCGCAGGAGGCCGCCGAGCAGTCGATCGTGCTCCTCAAGAACGACGGCGTGCTGCCCCTCGCCCCCGACACCCGTGTCGCGGTGGTCGGCCTGCTGGCCGACGAGTGCAAACTCGACTGGTACAGCGGCACGTTGATCCACCGCTCGACTCCCCTGGAGGGCCTGTACGAGCAGTTCGGCGCCGAGCGCGTGGAGTTCGCGGAGGGCGTGGACCGTATCCGACTGAGGACGTCGTCGGGCGACTTCCTCCACGTGCCCGCGGTGGACGCCGACGACCAGGTACGCGGCGCCGAGGGCGCGTTGGACCCGGCCCTGCTCGCCGGCCGCACGGACCTCCCGCCCCTGACCACCGACCCGACCGGCACCGAGCTCGCCCTGATCGACTGGGGCGGGGGCGTCCTCACCCTCCGCGCACCAGACGGCCGCTATCTCTCGGTCGCCGACGACGGTTACGTACGCGCCTCCGCCGACCAGCCCGGAGGATGGGTCGTCCAGGAGACCTTCCGCCTGGAACCCCACGAGAACGGTCACCTCCTCCGGCACATCGGTACGGGTCGCCACGTCTCTGTCGCCGCCGACGGAGTGAAGGTTGCCGACGTGAATCCGGAACACGAGGCGCAGCCGGAAATCTTCGCGCCGATCATCGCCGAGCGCGGCGAGGAGGCGGTGGCCAGGGTCGCCGCACAGGCCGACGTGGTCGTGGTCGTGGCGGGCAACGACCCGCACATCAACGGCCGCGAGACCGAGGACCGTACGACCCTCCGCCTCCCCGCCCACCAGGAACGCCTGCTGCGCGCGGCCCGCGCCGCGAACCCGCGCACGGTCCTGGCGCTGGTCTCGGCCTACCCGTACACCGTCGGGACCTCCGCACTCCCGGCGGTCCTGTGGACGTCCCACGGCGGCCAGGCGGCAGGCACCGCGCTCGCGAGGGTCCTGTCCGGCGAGGTCTCCCCCGCCGGCCGCCTCCCGCAGACCTGGTACGAGAGCGACGGCGATCTGCCCGACCTCCTCGACTACGACGTGATCGGCGCCCGCCAGACGTATCTGTACTTCGAGGGCACGCCCCTGTTCCCGTTCGGACACGGCCTGTCGTACGCGGCCTTCTCCTACGGCGACCTGACGACACGGGTGGAGGGCGGCACGCTGTACGTGACCTTCACGGTCACGAACACCGGAGACGTCACGGCCGACGAGGTCCCCCAGCTCTACACCCGCGCCGTGGAACCGACGGTCCCCCGCCCCCGCCGCGAACTCCTCGCCCACAGCCGCACCACTCTCACTCCCGGCGAGAGGACGACCCTCTCCTACGAAGTCCCTCTCTCCGCCTTCGAGTTCTGGGACGTGGCACAGGGCGGCCGGCGCCTGGAGCCGGGCCCGTACGACATCCTGGTCGGCGCCTCCAGCGAGGACGTCCGCCTGCGTACGACGATCCTGCTGGACGGCGAGTCCCACGCCCCGCGCCCGGTTCTCCGACGCGGCCTGGACGCGGCCGACTTCGACGAGCAGAGCGGTGCCGCGATCGTCGACCGGACGAAGGCGGCGGGCGACGCGGTGACGCCGGAGCCGGACCGGGTGGCCGAACTGATCTACCGCGACTGCGACTTGGGGGACGGTGCCACGGAGGTGCGGGTGACGGTCGCGGGCGAGGGCACGGTCGAGTTCTCCCTGGACGGCGGCGTGGTACTGGCCGTACTGGACCTGAAGGACGCCACGCCCTCCCCGTACCACTACACCACCCTCACCGCCGACATCGTCGCCGAGGGCGTGCACGACGTACACCTCGGACTGCGCGGCCCGCTGCGGCTCGCGCACGTCGGCTTCTCCGGTTGAGGGTCCGGACGAGGCCGACGCAGTGAAGAGGCCCGGCACCGGAAGGCATCGGTGCCGGGCCTCTTCGAGAAGGGTAGATTAACTGAAAACGATTGTCGTTTACTAGGGGGGCGGCTAGAGCGCCAGCCCCGTCAGCACCAGCACCCGCTCGTACGTGTAGTCGTCCATCGCGAACTTCACGCCCTCGCGGCCGACACCGGACTGCTTGGCGCCGCCGTAGGGCATCTGGTCGGCGCGGTAGGAGGGGACGTCGCCGATGACCACTCCGCCCACCTCCAGCGCCCGATGTGCCCGGAACGCGACCTGCAGGTCGTGCGTGAACACGCCTGCCTGGAGGCCGTACTTGGAGGAGTTGACGGCGGCGAAGGCCGCCGCCTCGCCGTCCACCTTCTGCACGGTGAGGACGGGTCCGAAGACCTCCTCGCAGGAGATGGTGGTGTCGGCCGGTACGTCGGTCAGGACGGTCGGCGCGTAGGAGGCGCCGTCACGGTCGCCACCGGTGAGCAGCGTGGCGCCGGCCTCGACGGCCTCCTTCACCCACGACTCGACACGCTTGGCGGCGTCCTCACTGACCAGCGGTCCGACGTCGGTCTTGTCGTCACCCGGGTCCCCGGTGACCTGGGCCTCGACGGCGGCGACGACACGCGGCAGGAGCCGGTCGTACACCGACGCGTCCGCGATCACCCGCTGCACGGAGATGCAGGACTGGCCGCCCTGGTAGTTGGAGAAGGTGGCGATGCGGGTGGCGGCCCAGTCGAGGTCGGCGTCGGAGGCGTAGTCGCCGAGGACGACCGCGGCGCCGTTCCCGCCCAGCTCCAGGGTGCAGTGCTTGCGCGGCACCGAGTCCATGATCGCGTAGCCGACCTTCTCGGAACCGGTGAAGGAGATGACCGGCAGGCGTTCGTCCTGGACGAGGGCGGACATCTTGTCGTTGGCGACCGGGAGGATGCTCCAGGAACCGGCCGGGAGGTCGGTCTCGGCGAGGAGGTCGCCGATGATGAGCCCGGAGAGCGGGGTGGCCGGGGCCGGCTTGAGAATGATGGGCGCACCGGCGGCGATCGCCGGCGCGATCTTGTGGGCGCACAGGTTGAGCGGGAAGTTGAAGGGCGCGATACCGAGGACGACGCCCTTCGGGAAACGCCGGGTGAGGGCGAGGCGCCCCTGACCGCCGAGGTCGGTGTCGAGCCGCTGGGCCTCACCGCCGTTGAACCGACGAGCCTCTTCGGCGGCGAACCGGAACACGGACACGGCACGGCCGACCTCGCCCCGGGCCCACTTGATCGGCTTGCCGTTCTCGGCGGAGATCAGCTGGGCGATCTCCTCGGTGCGCTCGACGAGACGCCGGCTGACGTGGTCGAGGGCGGCGGCGCGGACGTGCGCGGGGGTGGCGGCGAACTCGTCCCGTACGGCGTGGGCGGCGGCGACGGCCTCCTCGACCTGAGCGTCCGTCGGCACGCTCACCGTGCCGACGAGCCGGCCGTCCCACGGGGAGCTGACGTCGAAGGTGTCCTCGCCGGTGGCCTGGCGGCCGGCGAGCCAGAAGGCGGTGGTGGAGGTCATGTGCGAGTCCCGGCCCTTCGGCGGTAGGGGTGTGTGCAGGGCTTTCGGGTCCACGGTAGGCGGGTGGGGGTGGGGGCGTGTTTGGCCGGGGTGGAGTAGTCGCACGACTGAAGGCGCCTGTTTGGCAGGCTTCGGGAAATCCAGCCCGTTGGGGGTGCCCCCCTCCGGGGGAGTTCACGGACGAGGCCGTTCAGGCCGAAGCGGGGGTCTGGGGCGGCAGCCCCCGGCAAGGACGGCGCCGGCACCGGGTGCCTAGTCGGCCGACGTCGCCTTGAGTGCCAGCCAAAGCTCCATCCGCACATCCGGATCGTCCAGGCTCCGCCCCAGAATCTCCTCCACCCGCCGCATCCGATACCGCAAGGTGTGCCGATGCACCCCCAGATCCGCGGCCGCCGCATCCCACTGCCCGTGCCGCGACAACCACGCCCGCAACGAGGCCACCAGATCCCCCCGCCCGGTCGCGTCGTGCTCGTACAGCGGCCGCAGCAACCCGTCCGCAAAAGCCTTCACCGCGTCGTCGGCCAGCAACGGCAGTACAGACCCCGCCGCCAACTGCTCATGCTCCACGTACACCCGCCCCCGCCGCCGAGCCACCGACAGGGCCTGCTCGGCCTGCTTGTACGCCGCCGCGGCCGCGATCGGCCCGACCGGCGCCGAGACCCCCACGACCAGCTCCGCCTCGTCACCCCCGCCCCCCGCCGACGCCCCGGCCCGCGCGGCCTCCACCGCCGCCGCGTACTCCCCGCACGCGGCGACCGCCGCACCCCCGTCCGCCGCGAGCACCACCAGCCGCGCCCCTTCCCCGTCCCCCTCGGGCACGACCAGCACGGCCTCCCCCGCCCGCGCCCCGGCCGAGTCCACGATCTCGGCGAGCGAGGCGAGAGGATCACGATCCGCGCCGGCGGCCGGCTTCCCGCCCGCCACAGGCGCATGCGAGTCCACCGACATCCGCACGGGCCCCGCCGCCGAAGCCGCCTCGGCGACGATCATCCGGAACGGCGCGTCCAGCAGCCCCCCGTACAGATCCCCCGCCACGGCCCGCGCATGATCCGGCTCCCCGGCGAGCAGCATCCGCAGCACCGCAGCCCCGAGCCGCTGCTCGGCGGCCTGCAGGGACCGCGACCGTTCCGTGGTCAGCGTCAGCAGCGCGATCGCCGAGTGGACCGCGTACCGCTCCGCCGTACCGAGCGCCGCGGCCGTCCCCACGGCCAGCGCGGCCCGCGCCCGCCGCCCGGTCCCCAGTGAATGCAGCTCTACGCGATCTTCGTTCTCGGGCCCGCCGACCACCGAGGACGCCGGCGCCGGCCGCTCCCGCAGCCGCTCCACGTCCGCGGTCAGCCGCGCGGCCCGCCGCCCCGCCCACTCCGGCGCGGTGGCGACGACGGCGCCCGAGGCGTCGTAGAGCGCCGCCCAGCCGTCGACCTGTGAGGCGAGCGCGGAGAGGAGCCCCTCCGGCCCCTCGGCGATGGCCTGCTTGGTCAGTTCGCGCTGGGCGGCGAAGCCGGCCGTGACCGCGCGGTACTGGTCGGCGGCGATGGCGGCCGAGACCGCTTTGCTGATGGCGATGAAGGGCGTCAGGCGCGGCACCTCCAGCAGCGGCAGCCCCGCTTCCTGCGCCGCGTCGACGAGGGCCTCGGGGATCTCCTCGTAGTTGACCCCGACGGCGAAGCCGAGCCCGACGACCCCCGCGCCCACCAGCCGTTTCACATACCGCCGCATCGCCTCCGGATCCTCCGCGTCCAGCTTCAGCGCGGTGATCAGCAGCAGCTCCCCGCCCTCCATGTACGGCACGGGATCGGCGAGTTCGCTGACATGCGCCCAGCGCACGGGCACGTCCAGGCGGTCCTCGCCCGCCCGCACGGTCAGCTTGAGCGCGGAGTGGTGGACGAGCGAGGCGAGGGTCGGGGGCATGAGGCCTTCAGGTCAGGACAGCGGAGATCGGGCGAACCTTGTGATCTTTTGGCCGCCGAGTATGAACGGCCTGTGCCGATTCTGCCTCACCGTACGGTCACCCCGCGCCGTGAAGTCCCGCCCTGTCCCCTCTATCCCCCCTGTCCCCCTATCCCCTCAGATCCACCAGCAACGGCGGCGCGTGCTCACCCTTCACATTCGTCAGCGACAACACGGCATGCCCGGGCGGCACCCCGTGCGCCAGCTCGGACGCCGACCACCGCTCACGCTCGACCTGCCGGACGGTCACCGCCCGCTGCGTCGGCGCCTTGCCGGTGATCACGCGGCGCAGCATGTGCAGGGCCTTCCCGGCCGGGGTCTCGGCGATGATCTGCCGGTCGGTGACGTCCCGCGCCTCGATCCACTCCTTGCCCCACACCTCGGCAAAGTCCTGCCCGTCCCAGGGGGTGAGCCCGGACAGCGCCATACGGCACCCGGTGGCCCCCAGCAACGGACCGCGCAACGGCCTCGGTACGTCGTCCAGCGTCCGCAGCGTCAGCACGGCCCCCGCGTTCGTCGACCGCAGCCGCTGAATCCCGCGCACCGCCTCCGGGGTGACGACCCCCGTGGCGTCGTCCAGGACCAGACAGGCGAACAGCGACCTGTCCTCCCGCACCGCCACACTCGCCGTGAACTGCGCCAGCACCAGCCGGGCCAGCATGCGGGAGGCGTCGGCGTGACCTCGTTCGGGGAGGTCGATGCGGACGCGGACCGGGTGGTCGAGTGCCTTGAGGGAGAAGGGTTTCGACTGCCCGGAGGTGTCGAAGAAGCCGGCGAAGGCGGGCCGGTCGAGCAGTGCGACGCGGTCCGCGAGGATGCCGCCCACGTCGCCGCCGTGCCCCGCCTGCCGATCTCGCGCGTCGAGTTCCCTCAGCAGCGACTCCTGCCCGGAGTCCTCCAGCGCCTGCCGCAGCGCGGCCAGCGGTCCGGCCGCGCCGTCGAGCAGCTGCCGGAGCTCCGGTACGGAGGGCCAGCGGCCGTGCACCGCGCGGAACGGTCCGAGCAGCTGGGCGAGCACGGTCGTGGAGCGGCGGCTGTCGCTGCCCGCGTGCGGTTCTGCGAGATCCCCGACCAGGGCCTCGGCCAGCACGGCCGCCGCCTCGTCCGGGTCCGTGGTGCCGCCGTACAGGTCGAGGTCGTAGACCGATTCCGGGTTCCCGATGCGTACGACGACGTCGTAGGCGTCGGTGGGGCCGAGCCCGGCGCCCGGCGTGCCGACGACCACCACCGCGGCCCGGCCGGCCAGGGCCTGCAGACACAGGGACTCCGCCAGCGGCCGTACGACCGAGCCGGTCTTGCCGGAGCCGGCCGGTCCGACGGCGACGAGCGACGTCCCCAGGAGTTCGGGGCCGAGCCCGAGGCCGGTGCCCCGATAGCCGTACGGGTTGCGCGGATCGTCGACGGTGCTGCCCAGCCGTACCTGGCCGGTGATCACATCGTGCCGGGCCAGCCGGGCGGGCAGGTCGCGCTCGCCGGACGGATGCAGACAGGCGGCGGCGCCGTCCTTGAGCACGGCACCGGTGAAGGCGGCAAGGCTGTGCCGGCCGGTACGCACCCCCTGCCAGGCGCGGGCGATGCGGGCGTGGTCGACGTCGCGCATCTGTCCGGACTGTGCCGCCGAGGTGAGCCGGTCGGCGGCGTCATGGGCACCGGCGGCACGGAGCTGGTTCCAGTGGGCGGGGTCCTCCTCCGCCGCCGGCGCGGGCGCCTGCCGGGGCCCGGGGCGCTTCACCAGAGGCACCACGAAACGCCGCCAGACCTCGCCCCAGCGGCCCAGCTTGCCGACCGTCAGCATGATGGCCAGGGCTACCAGCAGTTGATACCCCTGGTAGAGGAGGGTGTTGCCGACCTCGCTGCTGGTGCCGCGCCAGGAATCGGGGACGAGCAGCTTGAACGGCAGCCACCACCACTCGCCCAGATACCCGTTCTGCAGGAGCGACCACACGAGCCAGCCGACCAGGAACGCGATGAGCGCTCCGCTCAGCAGCTGCCTGGTCGGGATCTCCTCGGGCGCCTCGGTCGGCCGGGGCCGGTACCCGAAGCGCCAGATGCCGGGGGCCGCCTCCGGCCGGGGGGTGCGCAGCCAGGTGAGGAACGCCGACCCGTCCTGCCGCGGCGGCACCAGGGGCGCCTCCCTCGGCCTGGGCGGCATCGCCGGCACCTCCGCCGGCCTCGCCGGACGCGGCACAGGATTCGCATGCGTACCCCGCGCGTCCTGCGTCCCGTCGCTGTCCATCGCCCTCGCCCCTTGACCAGCCGTTCCGTCCACCATCAGCGGTCAATCTAACGCCCCGCCCGGGGAGTTCACCGCGTACGTGGCCGCGCCTCGTCACGGACGCCATGTCCACCGCGGACAATCCCGTCTCGCGACACCGCCCACATGGAGCATGCCCACCCCCCGCCTCCGGCCCTAGCCTGCGAGAAAAGAAGGCAAGAGTCCGAAAAGCCCATCCGTAGAACCCCGCATTCCCCAGGAGCCCCTCATGAGCGCACTTCCTCAGGAGCGCCGCGTCGTCACCGCCATCCCCGGCCCGAAGTCGCAGGAGTTGCAGGCCCGCCGTATCGCCGCGGTCGCGCAGGGCGTGGGCTCCGTGCTGCCCGTGTTCACCGCGCGCGCGGGCGGCGGGATCATCGAGGACGTCGACGGCAACCGTCTGATCGACTTCGGTTCCGGCATCGCCGTGACGTCCGTCGGCGCGTCCGCCGAGGCCGTCGTACGCCGGGCGTCCGCGCAGCTCGCGGACTTCACCCACACCTGTTTCATGGTCACCCCGTACGAGGGCTACGTGGAGGTCGCCGAGGCCCTCGCCGAGCTCACCCCGGGTGACCACGCCAAGAAGTCGGCCCTGTTCAACAGCGGTGCCGAGGCCGTCGAGAACGCCGTCAAGATCGCGCGTGCGTACACCAAGCGGCAGGCCGTGGTCGTCTTCGACCACGGGTACCACGGGCGTACGAACCTGACGATGGCGCTGACGGCCAAGAACATGCCCTACAAGCACGGCTTCGGGCCGTTCGCGCCCGAGGTCTACCGGGTGCCGGTGGCGTACGGCTACCGCTGGCCGACCGGTCCGGAGAACGCCGGTCCGGAGGCCGCCGCGCAGGCCATCGACCAGATCACCAAGCAGGTCGGCCCGGACAACGTGGCCGCGATCATCATCGAGCCGGTGCTGGGCGAGGGTGGCTTCATCGAGCCCGCGAAGGGCTTCCTCCCGGCCATTCGGAAGTTCGCCGCGGACAACGGCATCGTGTTCGTGGCCGACGAGATCCAGTCCGGGTTCTGCCGTACCGGCCAGTGGTTCGCGTGCGAGGACGAGGGCATCGTCCCGGACCTGATCACCACTGCCAAGGGCATCGCCGGCGGTCTGCCGCTGGCCGCCGTCACCGGTCGCGCGGAGATCATGGACGCCGCGCACGCGGGCGGCCTGGGCGGCACCTACGGCGGCAACCCGGTCGCCTGCGCCGGTGCGCTCGGCTCCATCGAGACGATGAAGGAGCTCGACCTCAACGCCAGGGCGAAGAACATCGAGGCGATCATGAAGGCCCGCCTCACCGCCATCGCCGAGAAGTTCGACATCATCGGCGACGTCCGCGGCCGTGGCGCGATGATCGCCATCGAGCTGGTGAAGGACCGTACGACCAAGGAGCCGAACCCGGAGGCGACCGCCGCGCTCGCCAAGGCCTGCCACCAGGAGGGCCTGCTGGTCCTGACCTGTGGCACCTACGGCAACGTCCTCCGCTTCCTGCCCCCGCTGGTCATCGGGGAGAACCTCCTGAACGAGGGCCTCGACATCATCGAGCAGGCTTTCGCTCGTATCTGAGCCGTTTCGCACGGCGAGGGACAGGCTGTGTGAAGAACGTGTGCGGGGTGGACGGAGGGACGGGAATGCGTCTGTCTTCGGCCACTCCACTGCCGTAGGTTCTACCCAGATGAGAGATACACCCCGCCCACAGGGGACTGTGGGCGACATCAGGCCGTGGCCTCCCCAGCTACGACCTGGTCGTGCCCTCGCGCACACACCCGGAGCTTCCGGCTCCGGATCTCCTCACCGATCGGACAGTCGCCCGCCCCAAACCCCCCGGGGTGGGCGTCGATCCGATCTGATCGGCCGCCTCGGAACTACCCCCCCTGTTCCGGGGCGGCCGGCCTCCTTCTTCCTTCTCCTCGGGCTTCCGGCCCTTCTCTTCGCGGTCATCACCTGGCAGGTCGTCTCCGACGGCCCGCTGGTGCGCGTCGACGAGCGGGTCAGCCGCGCGCTCGTCCACCCGGACCGCTTCTCCGAACTCCTCGCCGACCTGGGCAGCATCCAGGTCGCGGTGCCTGTCCTCGCCGTCGTCCTGGTCTACGTCGGCCTGCGGGGCCGTGCGGCCGGGACGCACCGCTGGTGGCTGCCGCCGCTCGCGGCCGCCGTCCTGATGGCCCTGGTCCCGGCGCTGGTGGTGCCCATCAAGGAGCTGGTCGCCCGGCCGGGCACCCCTGCCATGCCCCCGGCCACCGGCTACTACCCCTCCGGCCACACGGCGACGGCCGCCGTCGCCTACGGAGCGGCGGCCCTGCTCCTCCTGCCCTGGCTCCGGTCCGCGTACTCCCGCCGTGAACTGGTCGTCCTCTGTGCCGTGGTCAATGCCGGGGTCGGCTTCGGGCTGGTCAAGCGCGGCTATCACTGGCCGCTGGACGTGGTCGCGAGCTGGTGCCTGTGCACGGTGCTGCTCACCGCTCTGTGGCTGTTTCTGACGCACTCACAAGAGTGAGGACCAGGTCCGCGTCGGCCTTAAGGGTGGCCGACGCGAGCGCGGATTCGTTCAGACCTCTGGCCCTCAGCCGTCCGTCATGTGCCCTCCTCGCTCGCGAGTACCGCCGCCGCCTCGTGCATGGCCAGTTCGAGGAGCACCGGGTCGGTGAGGGTGCCCGAGCCGTCCGGGGGGACCAGCCAGCGGACCCCGCCGGTGGAGCGGCCCGGATACGGCACCACGATCCAGGTGCCGGCGCCGGCCGTACGGATGCCGGTGCCGAGCCAGCCGGCCGCGGTGCCGGGCGGCACGAAGAACCCCATGCGCGCGTCCCCGAAGTCGACCAGGACCGGTCCCGGCCGGTCGAGGATGCGGGTGAGGATGTCGAGCGTGGGATAGCCGAGCTCGCCCGGCAGGATCAGTACGTCCCAGGCCTTGCCGGCGGGCAGCAGCGCGACCCCGAGGGGGTTGCGCTCCCATTCCCGGCGGCTGGCCTCCGGATCCGGAGCAACGGATGCCAGCCACTCGACCGCCGTCTTGGCCCCAGTCATGAGAAGACCCCCTGTCTCTCGTGGACGCTGGTCGCGTCACGGGAGAGACGGAGGTCTCCCGGCCTGCATTACGCGGGTTTCGTTCACTCTTCGGAGTGAACTGGGTCACATCCGGTCGGCCGGCTTCGGCTAACTGTCGAATCCGAGCCCGAGCCTGTCCATCGTCCGCAGCCAGAGGTTGCGACGGCCCCCGTGCGAGTCGGCGCGCGCGAGCGACCACTTGGTGAGCGCGATGCCGGTCCAGGCGAAGGGTTCGGGCGGGAAGGGCAGCGGCTTCTTGCGGACCATTTCGAGGGAGGTGCGTTCCGTGGCCTCCCCCGCCAGCAGATCGAGCATCACCTCGGCACCGAAGCGGGTGGCGCCGACACCGAGGCCCGTGTAGCCCGCCGCGTAGGCCACGTTGCCCTGGTGCGCGGTGCCGAAGAACGCCGAGAAGCGCGAGCAGGTGTCGATCGCGCCACCCCACGCGTGCGTGAAGCGCACTCCCTCCAGCTGCGGGAAGCAGGTGAAGAAGTGCCCGGCGAGCTTGGCGTAGGTCTCCGGCCGGTCGTCGTACTCGCGGCGCACCCGGCCGCCGTACTGGTAGACCGCGTCGTAACCGCCCCACAGGATGCGGTTGTCGGCGGAGAGCCGGAAGTAGTGGAACTGGTTCGCCGAATCACCCAGCCCCTGGCGGTTCTTCCAGCCGATCGACGCCAGCTGCTCGGCGCTGAGCGGCTCGGTCATCAGCGCGTAGTCGTAGACCGGGACGGTGTACGCCCGGACGCGCTTGATCAGGTTCGGGAAGATGTTGGTGCCGAGCGCGACCTTGCGGGCGCGGACCGAGCCGTACGGGGTGCGTACGGCCATTCCGGCGCCGTAGGGCCTGAGGGTGAGGGCGGGGGTGTTCTCGTGGATGCGGACGCCGAGCGCGAGGCACGCCCGCTTCAGACCCCAGGCCAGCTTGGCGGGGTTGAGCATGGCGACGCCTCGGCGGTCGTGGAGGCCCGCCTGGAATGTCGGTGAGTCGACTTGTTCCCGCACCGCGTCGGCGTCCAGGAACTCGACGCCCTCGGCGAGGCCCTCGCGCTCCATCTCCTGGTACCAGTCGTGCAGTTCCCACGCCTGGTACGTCTCGGTCGCCACGTCGATCTCGCCGGTGCGCTCGAACTCGCAGTCCAGGTCGTGCCGGGCGACCGCCTTCTCGATCTCGTCGAGGTTGCGGGCGCCCAGCTCCTGGAGCCTGTGGATCTCGTCGGGCCAGCGGGCGAGGCCGTTGGGCAGGCCGTGGGTGAGGGAGGCGGCGCAGAAGCCGCCGTTGCGGCCGGAGGCGGCCCAGCCCACCTCGCGGCCTTCCAGCAGGACGACATCCCGTGCGGGGTCGCGCTCCTTGGCGATCAGCGCGGTCCACAGTCCGCTGTAGCCGCCGCCGACGACCAGCAGGTCGCAGGTCTCGGCGCCGGTGAGCGCGGGCTCGGGGTGGGGCTTGCCGGGGTCTTCGAGCCAGTACGGGACCGGCTGTGCGTCGGAAAGAGACTTTGTCCAGCGGTTCATGGCGCTCGGGGCCATGATTTCAACTCCCTACAGGGGCTTTGCGATTACGCCTTTTGCTTGTTGCGGCGATTTCCGATGAGTATCGAGGAAAGGACCAACACTACGGCGACCAGGAACATGGCCGTACCGATGACATTGATCTGAACGGGCGTTCCGCGCTGTGCCGAACCCCAGACGAACATGGGGAAGGTGACGGTCGAGCCCGCGTTGAAATTGGTGATGATGAAATCGTCGAAGGAGAGCGCGAAGGCGAGCAGCGCACCCGCCGCGATTCCGGGAGCGGCGATCGGGAGTGTGACCCGGAGGAAGGTCTGCGCCGGGCCGGCGTAGAGGTCCTGCGCCGCCTGCTCCAGCCGGGGGTCCATCGACATCACACGTGCCTTCACCGCCGTCACGACGAAGCTCAGGCAGAACATGATGTGGGCGATCAGGATCGTCCAGAAGCCCAGCTGGGCGCCCATGTTGAGGAACAGGGTGAGCAGTGAGGCGGCCATGACGACCTCGGGCATCGCCATCGGCAGGAAGATCAGCGAGTTCACGGAGCCGCGGGCACGGAAGCGGTAGCGGACCAGCGCGAAGGCGATCATCGTGCCGAGGACGGTCGCGCCGATCGTCGCCCAGACCGCGATCTGCAGGCTGATGGAGAGCGAGCCGCACATGTCGGCGACACCGCACGGCTGTTTCCAGGCGTCCAGCGAGAACTGCTGCCACTCGTAGTTGAAGCGGCCCTTCGGTTTGTTGAAGGAGAACACCGTGACGACGACGTTCGGGAGCAGGAGATACCCGAGCGTCAGGAGTCCCGCGATGACGACGAGATTGCGCTTGAGCCAGTTGACGAAGGCCATTTAAACCAGATCCTCCGTCCCGGACCTGCGGATGTAGAGAGTGACCATGATGAGGATCGCGGCCATGAGAATGAAGGAGAGGGCGGCGGCGGTCGGATAGTCCAGAATTCTCAGGAACTGCGTCTGGATGACGTTTCCGACCATCCGGGTGTCCGTCGAGCCGAGCAGGTCCGCGTTGACGTAGTCGCCGGCCGCCGGGATGAAGGTCAGCAGCGTGCCGGAGACCACGCCGGGCATCGACAGCGGGAAGGTGACCTTGCGGAAGGTGGTGAACGGCCGCGCGTACAGGTCGCCGGCCGCCTCGTGCAGGCGTCCGTCGATGCGCTCCAGCGAGGTGTAGAGCGGCAGGATCATGAACGGCAGGAAGTTGTACGTCAGTCCGCAGACCACCGCGAGCGGTGTGGCCAGCACGCGGTCGCCGGCCGTCCAGCCGAGCCAGTTGGTCAGGTCGAGGATGTGCAGGTTGTTCAGGGTGTGCACGACCGGACCGTTGTCGGCGAGGATCGTCTTCCAGGCCAGCGTGCGGATCAGGAAGCTGGTGAAGAACGGCGCGATCACCAGGATCATGATCAGGTTCCGCCAGCGGCCCGCGCGGAAGGCGATCAGGTACGCCAGCGGATACCCCAGCAGCAGACAGAGCACGGTCGCCGCGGCGGCGTAGAAGACCGAGCGCAGGAACTGCGGCCAGTACTCGGACAGCGCGTCCCAGTAGGTGGCGAAGTGCCAGGTGACCTTGTAGCCCTCCTCCAGGGAGCCCGTCTGCACGGACGTGGAGGCCTGGTAGATCATCGGCAGGGCGAAGAAGATGATCAGCCAGAGGATGCCGGGGAGCAGGAGCCAGTACGGCACCAGGCGGCCCCGCTTGCGCGGGGGCTTCGTCTCGGGGGCGGGCGCCAGGGGTGGCGCCTCGGTGACGGCGGCCATCAGGCGGCGTCCTCCTCGACCTCGGCGACACCGGCGTCGATGTCCTGTGCCGCGTCGAGGCCGAAGGTGTGGGCCGGGTTCCAGTGCAGGACGACGTCGGCGCCGGGCACCAGGCGGGCGTCGCGGTCGATGTTCTGGGCGTAGACCTCGAACTCGGGGCAGACCGGGCTGTCGATGACGTACTGCGTGGAGACGCCTATGAAGGAGGAGTCGGCGATCTTGCCGGTGATGCGGTTGCGGCCCTCGGCTATCTCGCCCGCGTCATCCGCGTGAGTGAGGGAGATCTTCTCGGGGCGTACGCCGACCAGGACCTTGCCGCCAGTCGACGTGGGGGCGGAACATCGCGCCTCGGGCAGGACGAGCTTGCCGCCGCCCGCCTTGAGGACGATGTCGTCGCCGTTCTTGGTGTCGACCTCGGCCTCGATCAGGTTCGACGTGCCGAGGAAGTTGGCGACGAAGGTGGTGTTCGGGTTCTCGTAGAGGTCGGTGGGCGAACCCAGTTGCTCGACGCGGCCCGCGTTCATCACGGCGACCGTGTCGGCCATGGTCATGGCCTCCTCCTGGTCGTGCGTGACATGGATGAAGGTGATGCCGACCTCGGTCTGGATGCGCTTGAGCTCCAGCTGCATCTGGCGGCGCAGCTTGAGGTCGAGGGCGCCGAGGGGCTCGTCGAGAAGGAGCACCTTGGGGGTGTTGATCAGGGCACGGGCCACCGCGACGCGCTGCTGCTGGCCGCCGGAGAGCTGGTGCGGCTTCTTGCGGGCCTGCTCGCCGAGCTGGACGAGCTCCAGCATGTCCTCGACCTGCTTCTTCACCGACTTGATGCCGCGCCGGCGCAAACCGAAGGCGACGTTCTCGAAGATGTCGAGGTGCGGGAAGAGGGCGTAGGACTGGAAGACCGTGTTCACCGGCCGCTTGTACGGCGGCAGGTGGGTCACTTCCTGGTCGCCGAGGTGGACGGTGCCCATGGTGGGCTCCTCCAGACCGGCGATCATGCGCAGGGTGGTGGTCTTGCCGCAGCCGGAGGCGCCGAGCAGGGCGAAGAAGGAGCCCTGCGGGACGGTCAGGTCCAGCGGCTGCACGGCGGTGAAGCCGTTGTCGTACGTCTTGCTGATACCGGAGAGGCGGACGTCGCCGCTGCTGTCTGTCGTCGTCATCTTCGTCACGCCCCTGTGAGCTTCGCGAACTTCTGCTGGTAGGCCGTCTCTTCCTTCGAGCTCAGCGAGCGGAAGGCATGGGACCTGGCCTGCATGGCCTTGTCGGGGACGATCAACGGGTTGGTCGCCGCCTCTTTGTCGATCTTGGCAAGGTAGGGCACCACTCCCGCGACCGGGCTCACGTAGTTGATGTAGGCGGCGAGTTCGGCGGCCGGCTCGAGCTCGTAGTAGTAGTCGATGAGCCGCTCGGCGTTCGCCTTGTGACGGGCCTTGTTGGGGATCAGCATGTTGTCGGTCGACGTCATGTAGCCGCTCTCGGGGATGACGTAGCCGACGTCCGGGTTGTCCGCCTGCAGCTGGACGATGTCGCCGCCCCAGGCGACACACGCGGCGAAGTCGCCCTTGGTGAGGTCGGACGTGTAGTCGTTGCCGGTGAAGCGACGGATCTGGCCCTTGTCGACGGCCTTCTGGAGGCGGGCGATGACGGCGTCGTAGTCGTCGGCGGTGAACTTCGCCGGGTCCTTGCCCATGTCGAGCATGGTCATGCCGACCGTGTCGCGCATCTCGGTCAGGAAGCCGACCCGGCCCTTGAGCTTGGGGTTGTCGAGCAGGTCGGAGACCGACTTCACCTCGACGCCGTCGAGCGCCTTCTTGTTGTACGCGACGACGGTCGAGATGCCCTGCCACACGTACGAGTAGGCACGGCCCGGGTCCCAGTCGGGGCTGCGGAACTGGTCCGAGAGGTTGGCGAAGGCGTGCGGCAGGTTGGACGCGTCCAGTTTCTGGACGTAGCCGAGGCGGATCATGCGCGCGGCCAGCCAGTCGGTGAGGACGATGAGGTCTCGGCCGGTGTCCTGCCCCGCGGCGAGCTGCGGCTGGATCTTGCCGAAGAACTCGTCGTTGTCGTTGATGTCCTCGGTGTACTTGACCGAGATGCCGGTCCGCTTGCGGAACTGGTCCAGCGTCGGGTGGTGCTTCTCGCTGTCGTCCACGTCGATGTACTCGGGCCAGTTGGAGAAGTTGATCTCCTTCTCCTTGGCCGAGTGGTCGTCGGCGGACTGGCCGCCCTGCGTCTTGCCGGCCGCGGGGATGCCGCAGCCGCTCAGCGTCGTGAGGCCGCCGACGGCGAGCGCGCCGCCGGCGGAGGCGCGCAACAGGGACCGGCGGGTCATCGCCGCCCGGCCGCTCGTGAGGCTGCGCCGCATCGCGGCCGCCACGACCGGTGACAGGCGCTCGGGCTCGTACTGCTCCATGCTCGTGATGCCCTTTCGGGAGGGTCGAGCCGACCGTGGTCGGCGGCCGGTGGTCGCTAGCGGTCCCCGAAGATGGTGCGGTGCCAGTCCTTCCTCGGCACCGCGGTGTTGTCGAACATGACATGCTTGATCTGGGTGTACTCCTCGAACGAGTACGCCGACATGTCCTTGCCGAAGCCGGACGCCTTGTACCCGCCGTGCGGCATCTCGCTGATGATCGGGATGTGGTCGTTGACCCACACACAGCCCGCCTTGATCTCGCGCGTGGCCCGGTTCGCCCGGTAGACGTCCCGGCTCCAGGCGGACGCGGCGAGACCGTACGGGGTGTCGTTGGCGAGCCCGATTCCCTCATCGTCACTGTCGAAGGGCAGGACCACCAGAACCGGGCCGAAGATCTCGGACTGGACGATCTCGCTGTCCTGGGCGGCGCCCGCGACCAGCGTCGGCCGGTAGTACGCGCCGTTCTCGAGCTCCCCCTTCGGCGCTTCGCCGCCGGTCACCACGCGCGCGTAGGCACGCGCCCGCTCGACGAAACCTGCGACCCGGTCGCGCTGGACGTGCGAGATCAGCGGGCCGAGGTCGATGCCGGCGGCGAAGGGGTCGCCGAGCCGGACGGTCTCCATGAGGGCGGCCGTCTTCTCGACGAACGCGTCGTAGAGGGGCCGCTGTACGTACGCGCGCGTGGCGGCCGTGCAGTCCTGCCCGGTGTTGATGAGGGCGCCCGCGACCGCGCCGTTGGCGGCGGCCTCCAGGTCGGCGTCGTCGAAGACCACGAAGGGCGCCTTGCCGCCGAGCTCCAGGTGAAGCCTCTTGACGGTGGCGGTCGCGATCTCGGCGACCCGCTTGCCCACCGCCGTCGACCCGGTGAAGGAGGTCATGGCCACGTCGGGATGGCCGACGAGGTGCTCACCGGCTTCCTTCCCGGTGCCGGTGACGATGTTGATGACACCGTCGGGGATCCCCGCGTCGGTGGCGGCCTGCGCGAACAGCAGCGAGGTCAGGGGCGTCAGCTCGGCGGGCTTGAGCACGATGGTGTTGCCCGCGGCGATCGCCGGGAGGATCTTCCAGGCGGCCATCTGGAGGGGGTAGTTCCAGGGCGCGATGGAGCCGACGACACCGATGGGCTCGCGGCGGACGTACGAGGTGTGGTCCCCGGAGTACTCGCCGGCCGACTGCCCCTGCAGATGCCGGGCCGCGCCCGCGAAGAAGGCGGTGTTGTCGATGGTCCCCGGGACGTCGAACTCGCGCGTCAGCTTCAGGGGCTTGCCGCACTGCAGGGACTCGGCGCGGGCGAAGTCCTCGGCACGGTCGGCGAGCACGGCGGCGAAGCGGTGCAGTGCGTCCGACCGTTCGCCGGGCGTGAGGCCCGCCCAGCCCGGGAAGGCCTCGCGAGCCGCCGCGACGGCGGCATCCACGTCATCCGTACCGGCGAGCTCGTACGTGTACACCTCCTCGCCGGTCGACGGGTCGACGACCGCGTGGGTACGGCCCGAGGTGCCCTTGGTGAGGCGGCCCGCGATGTACTGCGCGCCGTCCGCGAAGCGGTCCTGCGCCGGGAATCGTTCCGGGGTGGCGGTGCCCGGGTTCTGCATGTCGCTCTCCTCCGCCGTCGCCCCGCGGTTCCGGGGGGCGGGTGGCGTAGCTCCAGCTCGATTTGAGTGCCGATCCTGACAGAGCAAAGGCACTCCTACAAGTGATTCCGTTGTTGCCTTTCGGTTACGCGACGGAATCTGTCGACCAGGTGTCGAGTGAGCCTCGAAAAGGGAGGACGGAGTGTCAGTGGTGGCTGCGAGACTCTGATGCATGGGCGAGGGCACGGGGAAGATCGACACGCGGGAGGCGCTGGTCAGCGCGGTCCGCAAGGGTGCACGGCCGAAGTATCTGCACTTCTGGGGGCACCGCCCGCTGCCGAGCGGGCGGATCGGGGCGAGCTGTCTGAGTCAGTGGTGGCCGTCGCCGTTCACGGTGGGCGGGGTGACGTACCGGACGGCCGAGCACTGGATGATGGCCGGCAAGGCTCGGCTCTTCTCCGACGCGGAGGCCGAACACCGGATCCTCGCCGCCGCACACCCCTCACAGGCCAAGAAGGCGGGGCGGCTGGTGCGGGGCTTCGACGACGCGACCTGGGAGCGCGAGCGCTTCGGGACAGTCGTCGAGGGCAGTGTCCACAAGTTCGCCGCGCACCCGGAGCTGCGGGAGTTCCTGCTGAACACCGGGGACCGGGTGCTGGTGGAGGCGAGCCCGGTCGACCGGGTGTGGGGCATCGGCCTCGCGGCGACCGAAGAGGCTGCGGGGGACCCGGAGCGGTGGCGGGGGCCGAATCTGCTGGGGTTCGCGTTGATGGAGGCGCGGGAGCGGTTGCGGGAGGGGTGAGTCGGCCGGGACCGGCCGTTCAGCCCTCGACCACCAGCGGGGCCGACACGCTCGGAGCCGAGTTGTAGGACGGGCCGTTGTCCACGGTGTCCTCCTCGTGCGAGGCGACCACGATCGCGATGACGATCAGGGCGATCGTGGCGATGCCGAGGACGATCCCGACGATGCCCGTGATGAAGCCCGCCTGCGCCTGACCGCGGTTGGTGGCCTCACCGCGGTCGGCCTTCCGCTTTCCCTTCACACCCAGGACGACGGCCAGGACGCCGAGGACGAGGGAGACGATGCCGTAGATGCAGAAGAGACAGCAGGACAGGATGCCCAGGATCATCGCCGAGGTGCCCAGCCCGTTCTGCGGGGGCGCCTGCATACCCGGCCAGCCGTACCCCTGTGGGTAGGCGGGGTAGCCGTACCCACCGGGCGGCATCCCGGCGCCCTGCGGGCCCGGACCGCCGGGCGCCATCGGCGGAGGCGGCACGGCGGACTCGGCCCAGCCGTTCGGGGCGGGGGTCGCGCCGGGCGGGGGGTAGCCGGGGGTGCCGTAGCCGGGAGTCTGGGGCGTGCCCGGGGCGGGGTAGCCGTAGCCGGGCGCGCCGACTCCGGGTGGGGCGAACCCCTCGGGCGGCACGGAGGTCACGGTCGCCTGGTCGTGCACGTTCGGCGGCTGATCCTGCGGGGAGGACTGGTGCCCCTTGTCCAACGAGGTCTTGTGCTCGGGCGGCGCCCAAGGATCCCGGTCCGCCGCGCCCCCACCCGGATGTGCCTGATCCACCACGTCCCCGTCCCCCTAAGTCGATCGTCAGCCCATGGTAAAGCCTAGGCCTGACCTCACCACCAACGCCCTGAGCACCCGTCAACCCACACCGCACCCCGAGCTCCTGGGCGATCTGCTTACGATGCTCTGGACTCACTCCCGGGGAGGAACCCTTGACCGACCTGCACACCTTCATCGCCGGCCTGCCGAAAGCCGAGCTCCACGTCCACCACGTCGGCTCGGCCTCCCCCCGCATCGTCTCGGAACTCGCCGCCCGCCACCCCGACTCCAAGGTCCCCACCGACCCCGAGGCCCTGGTCGACTACTTCACCTTCACGGACTTCGCCCACTTCATCGACGTGTACCTCTCGGTCGTGGACCTCATCCGCACCCCGGAGGACGTACGCCTGCTGACGTACGAGGTGGCCCGCGACCTGGCCCGGCAGCAGGTCCGCTACGCCGAGCTGACGATCACCCCGTTCTCCTCCACGCGCCGCGGCATCGACGAGCGCGCCTTCATGGACGCGATCGAGGACGCCCGCAAGGCGGCGGAGGCGGAGTTCGGGACGGTCCTGCGCTGGTGCTTCGACATCCCGGGCGAGGCCGGGCTGGTGTCGGCCGAGGAGACGGCCCGGCTCGCGACCGACGACCGGCTGCGCCCCGAAGGGCTCGTCTCGTTCGGGCTCGGCGGTCCCGAGATCGGCGTGCCGCGGCCGCAGTTCAAGCCGTACTTCGACCGGGCGATCGCCGCGGGCCTGCACTCCGTGCCGCACGCCGGCGAGACGACGGGCCCCGAGACGGTCTGGGACGCGCTCACCCACCTCCGCGCCGAGCGCATCGGGCACGGGACCAGTTCCGCCCGGGACCCGAAGCTGCTGGCCCACCTCGCGGAGCACCGCATCCCGCTGGAGGTCTGCCCTACCTCCAACATCGCCACCCGCGCGGTCCGCACCCTCGACGAGCACCCGATCAAGGAGTTCGTGAAGGCCGGCGTCCTCGTGACGATCAACTCCGACGACCCGCCGATGTTCGGCACCGACCTCAACAACGAGTACGCGGTCGCCGCCCGTCTCCTCGACCTCGACGAACGGGGCCTGGCCGCCCTCGCCGGGAACGCGGTGGACGCGTCCTTCCTCGACGAGCCCGGCAAGGCCCGCATCCGCGAGGAGATCGACACCTACACCTCGACGTGGCTGGCCCCCTGAGTCACCCCACCGTCGCCCGGGCCCACCACAATGGGCCCATGCAGAACGTGACCGCCGTGGCCCATCGCGGCGACCCCTACCGTGTCCGTGAGAACACGATCGGCTCGCTGCGCTCCGCGCTCGACCTGGGCGCGGACGCCGTCGAGATCGACGTACGACTGACGAAGGACGGCGTCCCCGTGCTGCTGCACGACGAGACGCTGAAGCGGCTGTGGGGGCACGACCGGCCGCTGAGGTCCCTGTCGGCGGCGGAGGTGCGCGGCCTCACCGACGGCGGGGTGCCGACCCTCGTCGAGGCCCTGGCGGCGACCCACGGCAGCCGGCTGATGATCGACCTGCCCGGCGCCCGGACCGCGCGGGAGGCCGGGCGGGTCGTGGACGCCGTGCGCGCGGCCGGGGCGCAGGACCGGGTGTACTACTGCGCGGGCGCCGAGGAGATGCTCGCCGTGCGGGCGGCCGACCCGTCGGCGGAGATCGCGCTGACCCGCACCACGCTGGCCCCCGCGCGCCCCGCCCTCCTGGACGCGGTACGCCCCCGCTGGCTCAACTACCGCTTCTCCCTGGTCGACCACGACCTCGCGGCCCAGGTCCACCACGACGGCTACCTCCTCTCCGCCTGGACACCCGACACCCGCCGCTCCATGCGTCGCCTGATCGACCTGGGCGTCGACGCGATCACCACCAACCGCATCGACACCCTCTGCGACATACGCAAGAGCGGCTAGCCGCGGGACCGGCGGACTCCAAGCGGGGCGCGATCGCCTGCGCGTCCGCTCCCTCTCCCACCCACAGCCCCGCACGCCCGAACCGGCTCACGGCCCCGGGTCCACTACGAACTCACCGTCCTCGGACCGACGTTGCGGCCGGACAGGACCGCTACAGGCGCGAGTGCTGAGCCACCGTCGCCGGGTCGGTCGGGGTCGTGCGGGTGGCGTACTGCGGGACCGGGGTGTCGTCCTTGCCGGTGTCGCGGACCAGGCCGTAGCGCTTGGCGCCGTCGGCGGGGCCGGTGGTGATGTCCTTCTCGACGGCGTCCCAGGTGGTGGGAAAGACGCTGAGGCCGTAGTCGGCGCCGCGTTCGTTGACGGTGAGGGTGACGCCGCCGTCGAGGTAGAAGTACTCGTTCTGCCACATCTGTTGGGTGCCGGAGGGCAGGACGTCGTAGCCGGTCGTCGTGCTGCCCATGCCGGTCGCCGTGGTGTCGGTGGTGCTGACGGGGTCGTCCATGCGGCGGCCGCCGCCCGAGGCGACGTGGAAGAGCTTGCCCTTCAGGCCGGTCCAGGACGGTGGGACCAGGCTGCCGGAGCGGTACTGCGGGGAGATCTGCCAGCGAACGAGCACATAGCCCTGGCCGGTGAGGGTCACACTGTCGCCGCGGTGGTTCATCGTGGCGTGCGCGCCACCGGTGCTGGTGATGCCGGACGCGGGGCGGTGCGGGAGGGCGGCGGGCGGGGTGTTCGGATCCGGTGCGGTGTCGACGGCGTCGACCACACTGCCGTAAAGCTCCTTCTTCTCCTTCGTGGCGGAAGGGGACGGGAAGGACGACGGGGAGGCGGACGGCCTGGGCGGCGGTGCTCGGTGGGTGCTCGCCGCTGTCGGGGTCACGGCCGCGTGCGGTGGTGGGGTGCCGGGGGTCTGCGTGACGACGTACGCGCCGCCCGCCACGACCGTCGCCCCCGCCGTCACCGCCACCGCCGGTTTGGCCAGGACGCCCAGGAGCTTGGTGGACCAACCGACGGACGTCGCGGCCACCGCCGTCTTGCCCCCGAAGGCCAGGGAGAGGGTGAAGCCGACGGGGAGCGGGACGAGGGCGATACCGACGAGCAGGCGTTCGGCCGGTACGACGGACTCGCGGGTGTCGCCGCAGTAGACGCAGCCCCTGATGTGCCGGGCCAGCCGCTTGCGCCAGACCGAGTCGGGGCCGCCGTCCCAGCGGGCGGTCAGCTCGCGCAGGTCCGGGCAGGCGCCGTCGAGGGCGCGCACGATGCCGCGCGAGGTCTCCAGGCGTTCCTTCATACGCTGGACGCGGACGGCGGCGTGCTGTCTGCTGACGCCGACGGCCGCCGCCAGCTCGCGCCTGGTCAGCTCGCCCGCGACCTCCAGCCACCACAGCGACAGCAGCTGCCGGTCCTCGTCGTCCAGCCAGCGCACGGCCTCCGCGACCTCGCGCCGCTGGCCCTCCAACTGGAGCCGCAGCACCGTGAGTTCGGCGAAGTCGGTGGCCTCGCGGGCGGCGCTCTCGTCCAGTTGCTGCGGGGTCCTGCGGCGCGCCCGGTCCCGTATCTGGCGCATCGCGATCGCGATCAGCCAGGACCGGAAGCTGTCCGGGTCGCGCAGCGAGCCGAGGTTGTCGACGGCGCGCAGCATCGTCTCCTGGACGACGTCGTCGACGTCGGCGTGGCCGTTCAGAGCGCGCCCGACGACGTTGTAGACCAGCGGGAGCCAGCCCGCGACCAGGTCGTCCAGCGCCTGCCGGTCACCGGCCTGCGCGGCCGCGATGGTGCCGCGCCACTGCTGCCCGTCCATCCCGGACGCCCTCTTTGCCCTCACTTGCCGCACAGACGCACCTTCTCACCCCGAGCAGGGCTGTTGGCTATGTCGGAGGTCACAGTGGGGTCCCGGTGTGAGCGGGGCATGTGGGGGCTCCCGGGTGTGAGGGGAATGGGGGATGCGAGGGGAGACGGGGTGAAGCCGGGGTCGATAACAGTTTTTGACGCCGGTTCTCTCAGGGGCGTGAGCCCGTATCCCGTAGGGGCGCTGTCGGGGAACGGTCAGGGGCAGGTGCCCTCCTCGCCGGTGATTCCAGTAGGCGCGCCCGGCCCGAGGATGATCACGAATCCGCCGGACCACCTCAGGAGCAGCCATGCGCGCCCGCGCCTCGACCGTCCTCGCCGCCTCCCTCGTCCTCGCCCTTACCGCCGGCCCCCTGGTCGCACCCGCACTCGCCGCACCCGTCGTCACGGCATCGGCGCGGACCACCTCCGCGCCCGACGCCGATGCCCTGCGCGCAGCGATCGCCGGGCTCCCGGCCGCGGACGCGACTGCCGCGCTGGTCAGGGTCGGCGGCACCGACGGCGTCTGGCGCGGGAGTTCAGGTGTGCACGATCTGGCGAGCGGGCGGGCCGCGGACCCTGACGCCCGCTTCCGGGCCGGTTCGACGACGAAGGTCGTGACGGCGGCGGCCGTACTGAAGCTGGCGGCCCAGGGCAAGGTCGACCTGGGCACGCCCATCCAGCACTATCTCCCCGGCCTGCTCACCCCCGCCTTCAAGCCGATCACCGTACGGCAGTTGCTGAACCACACCAGCGGCATCCAGGCGGGGGACGGCTGGGGGGACTCCTTCGAGGAGCAGTACGCGCACCGCTTCGACACGCTCACCCCGCGGCAGGTGGTGGCTTCGGCGGTGGCCAAGGGGCCCGAGTTCTGCCCGGGCGAGAAGCAGGACTACCTCAACATCAACTACACGATCCTGGGGTTGCTGATCGAGAAGGTGACGGGGCGGTCGTACGCCGAGGAGGCAGCGCGTCTGGTACTGCGCCCGGCCGGCATGCGGGACACGTACTTCCCCGGCGCCGATCCCCGCATCCGCGGCCCGCACAACCACGGCTACCAGGCGGTGACTCGGGCCGACGGGGCAACGAGGCTCGTCGACGTGACCGAGTGGAACGTGGCGGACCGCTGGGCGGCCGGGGACATGATCTCGACGACCGCCGATCTGGAGCGGCTGGTGACGGCGCTGTTCGGGGGGCGGATCGTGCCGCCCGGGCCGGAGCTGGAGGAGATGTTCACCGTGCCGGCGGGCATCGAGGGGGCCACGTACAGCGCCGGGTTCCAGCGGTTCGAGGTCGATGGCCGCGTCTACTGGTTCAAGTCGGGTGCCCGGCCCGGCTACAGCACGGCGGTCGGCGGGAGCCGCGACCTTCGGCGGACCCTCGTCTACTCGGTCACCTCCACCGACGCCAAGGGCACGTCGATGAACAAGGTCGCCGAGCGGATCGTGCTCTCCGCGCTCACGTAGCGGCCGCCGGTCTCAACCGGCGAGTGCCGGGGCGGGGTTCGGGGTGGTGAGGGTCTCCAGCCGCTTGATCTTCTTCCGGACGACGTACAGCGGGATCACCCCGAACACCCCGAACGACATGTCGATCACCGACCACCAGAAGGGAATGCCCCGGATCGGCCCGCAGATCAGCGCGAGCGGGATGATCCCGGCGCAGGCGATCATCGCGAACTCGACGACCCAGATGTTGCGGACCGGGTCGCGGTAGGGGCCGTAGAAGGCGACCGCGATGACGAGGTGGGCGAAGGCGAGCCAGTCCGTGCCATAGAGGAGGAAGGGGTAGTCGGTGTCGGCGGTGTCGAGGCCGCGGCGGACACGCACGATCCAGTCCGTCAGGGCGTCCGGGGCCGGCAGGTGACCCAGCAGGTCCTCGGTCCAGCGCAGTTCGTGCACCAGCGGGAAGGCCGTGGCGCCGCTGAGCACCAGACAGACGACGAAGAGGACCAGCCAGGCGCGGATGCCCTTCAGCAGGGCGGCTCTGTCGCTCATGGGGGTCAGCCTACGCCCGTAATTGAACACGTTCAAAACGGGTATCGGCCCATGTGCGGCTCCGCCGCGTAGCGACCAGCCACGACGGCGCCGCGGACGACCGACCACACATCGCCGCACCGGCAGCGGAGCTGCCTAGCGTCCGGTGCCCGTTGCGGGTGTCGGCTCGGCGGTGTTCCGGAGAGCTGACGGGGTGACCGAGGCGGAGGCCGTCGGGGCCTGGCTCGGGGCGCGGGTCTCGGGGAGGGGCGAGGTCGTCCGCGGGGCGGAGCTGGGGGCCTTGGTCGGGGCGCCGGACCGTTCGGTGGTTCGGGCGTCCGGCGTGGGGACCGGGTCCGATGGGCGGGGCGTGGGTGGCTCGGACGGGAGTGTTGACGGGGTGCTCGCCGGGGGTGGGGCCATGGGGACGGCCGGAGTGCCGGGGGTGTCCGTGGCCGAGAGGCGTAGCGGGAGGATGGCCAGGGCCGCGATACCGCAGGTCAGGGCCGCGCCGGCCGCTGCCTTCAGGAGGCGGCGGCGGGTGGCGCCGCGGCGGATCGCCTCGTAGCGGCCGGGCGGTGCGCCGAGGTAGTCGGCGGAGGGGCGGAGGAGGACCGTGAGGGGGTCCTCGGGGTCGTGGTCCGGGCCCTCGTCAGAGTGTGTGATCAACGCTTCTCCTCAGGTGGGCGCGGAGCAGTTCGCGGGCCGCGTGGAGGTCGGCCTTGACGGTCCCTTCCTTGCGTCCGGTCAGCACGGCCACCTCCCGGATCGGCATGTCAGCGTAGTAGTGGAGAAGGATCGGGACGCGCAGGCGTTCGGGCAGGGACTGGACGAGGAGGCGTACCGAAGGGTCCGCCTGCTCGGGGTGGGGCGCCACCGCCGCCTCCGTCGTCGCCCGGCGCACCGCCCGCCGCTCGCGCTCCAGCTTGCGCCAGTGGTCGCGGACGAGGTTGGCCGCGGTGACGTAGAGGAAGCCGCGCGGTTCCGCGACGGCGGTCCAGCGGGCCCACAGCCGGGTGAACGCCTCCGAGGCGATCTCATGGGCCGTCTCGTCGTCGTCGACCAGCCGGCGGCACCAGCCGGCGAGGCGCGGATAGAGGGCGGCGAACAGCTCGGACGCGGCCTTCTCGCGGGAGCGTTTCAACGTTCTCCATGGTCGTGGGGGGTGCGTGGGGGAAGAGCCCGGACCGGCGGCTCGCGGTTCCGCCGGCCCGGGATTCGGCTGGTTCGGGAAGTCGTCGCTCAAGGACTCGCCGAGGTCAGCCTCGCGAAGACGATCACGTTGTCCCGGTAACCCTCTCCGGTGCGGGCTCCGCCGCAGGTGATCAGCCGCAGCTCGGGCCGGTTCACGTTGCCGTAGACCTCCTTCGTCGGGAAGTGGGCCTTGGCGACGGTCCGTACGTCAGTGACGGCGAACTCCGCATCGGTGCCGTTCTCCAGGCGCACCTCGACCTTCTCGCCCCGGCGCAGTTCCCCCAGGCGCCGGAAGACTCCGTCCCCGTAGGCGCCGACCGTGACATGGCCCAGGATCACCGACGGACCGGTCTGGCCCGGCGTCGGCGAGTGGCGGTACCAGCCCGCGCGGTCGTGCGCCTGGACCGGCGGCACCTGCACCGTGCCGTCGCCGGCCAGGCCCAGCCGCATCACCGGGGTGTCGACCCCGATGGCCGGTATGCGGAGCCCGACCGGGGTCGATCGCCCCACCGCGGACACCGACCTGGCGGCAGGCGCGTGCGAGGAGGCGGGAGGTGACGAAGGGGTCGCACCGGCCCGATGTCCCGCGGCCGTACTCCCCTGGCCTCCGCCGCAGCCCACGAGCAGCGCGGCGAGCGCCACGGCGGCGAAGGCGCGCCCGGAGAGGGACCTCATGCCCCGGTCGCCCGCCGGCGGCGCACGAGGAGGACGGCGCCGCCGCCCACGACGACGGCCGCGGCGGCACCCCCGCCGATCCACGTGCCCCCGGAGCCCGAAGACGGCTCCGTCACACCGGTGTTGGGCGCACCGCTCGGCACGACGGAGACCTGGTCCCCGGACGGCGCCCGGGTCGGCTCGGTGCTCGGCACCTTGGACGGGACGGCGCTGGGTTCGGTGCTGGCGCTCGGCCGCTCACTGGGCGTCGCGGCCGAGGGGACGGGCGAGGGGGCCTGGGAGGCACCCCCGTCGGCGAACGCGGGCACGGCGCCCGCCAGCACGGCGGTGCACGCAAGTGCCAGGGCACTGAGGCCAGTTCGGCGCATGAGTCTCTCTCTTTCGTTCGGTCCGCCCGGCCGGTGGTCGATCGGCCGCGGGCTGTGTGATGGATCGAGCGGAGAGACGAGGCGGAGGCAGGGCAGGTTGTAAAGAGCTGGCAAAGTCGCGGGAGGGGTGTCCGTGCCGGGGGTCAGTCCCCGCTCATCGCCTCGCGCAGCTCGGCCCGCCGCCGTATCCCCAACTTCTTGTAGGTGCTGGTGAGATGGGTCTCCACCGTGCGCCGGGCGAGGTGCAGCAGGGCGGCGATCTCGGTGTTGGTACGGCCGTCCGCGGCGAGTTCGGCGATCCGCCGCTCGCTGTCGGTGAGGGAGCCGGAGCCGGTGCGGGCGGTGGCGGTACGGCGGGCGCCGCCCTCGCGCAGGGCCTGTTCCGCGAGCGACAACAGCCGTACGGCGCCCAGGCGTTCGGCGTGCGACGCCGCCTCGCGCAGACACGCGCGGGCACGCGCGCGCTCCCCGGCGGCGGTCAGCAGCCGGCCCTGTGCGATCAGCGCGGCCGCCAGTTCCGTACCGGCCGGGGCCGACCGCAGCAGTCGTACGGCCTCCTCGGCGAGCTCCGCACCTCGGTGGCCGCCCGTCGCCACGGCGAGGACACGCAGCGCTCGGCCCGTCGTGCGCGGCGTGTCCCAGACGCGGGCCAGGCGCAGCTCCTCCTCGGCGAGCACGAGGGCCTCGCGGGGGCGGCCGAGGGCGATACGGCACTCGGCGGCGGCCGTGCGCCACGGGGTGACGACCGGGCTGACGACCTCCCGGGCGGACTGCCGGCGCCCGCACTCCAGGAAGTCGTGCAGCGCGCCCGCCGGGTCGCCGGCAGCGGCCCGGAAGACGCCTCGTGCATACAGGAAGCGGTTCAACTCCCAGTTGTCCAAGGCGTGTTGGAGATCAACGGTGGCCGCGAGACGGGCGGCCTCGGGGAGCCGGCCGGTCTCGACGAGGGCGAGGAGGGTGTGGGCGTGGAGGTTGGAGGGGCCGGGCGCCGCGGCGGTGGGGTGGCCGGGCTCCGTCGGTCCGCGGCGGGCGTGATCGCCGGGGGCGTCCAGGTCGCCGGGTGCGGACGCGAGGGAGTGGCGGTCGGTCGCCACCGGCCCGAGGAGGGCGCGGGTGCGCGGGTCGGCGAGCAGGAACGCGTGGTCGCCGCGGGCGGCGGCGATGTCGGCCCTCGTCATCAGCAGGGCGTGGTGCATGGGGTGCAGCAGGTCGGGGCGTTGGCCGGCCAGGCCGCGTTCCACGAGCCGTTCCGCCTCGTCGAGTTCGTCGGCCCACTGCGCGACGACCGCGGCCGTGCCCAGCAGGAAGGGCTCGGTCAGCGGGTCGGCGGGCTCGGCCAGCAGGCCGCGTACGCGCTTCATCGCGTCCTCGGCGGAGACGAGGCCGGCCGCGGCGGCATGGCGGACCAGCAGCGCCTGCCCGGCCGCGCCGACCAGGTCGGGCGAGTGCTCGGCGGTGTCGGACAGCCGGCGGTAGACCTCCTGTCGTACCGCCTGGTCCTGTTCGGACAGGAGAGCGGAGGCGGTCTGGAGAGCGCGGACCAGGTCGGGGCGGTCGGTGAGATGGCCGTCCACCCCGCGCAGCACGTCGACCGCCACGCGCGCCTTGCCGAGTCCGGCCAGCGCGGTGCCCAGGGCCACCGCCGCGCGCACCCGGTCGTGCGCCGCGCCGGGCTGTCGCAACGCCTCGGCGAGCCGCAGGGTCCCGGCCAGCGCCTCCTCGACGGCGTACTCCAGGGAACCGAGTTCGGTCAGCAGCCGCAGTCGGCGCGCGTCGCTCGACGGTTCGTCCAGGGCCCGGCGCAGGTAGGCGACGGCGTCGCCGGGACGGTCGTCGCGTACGGCGAGGGAGGCGGCGTCCTGAAGCACGCCGGACGCCCACTCGGCGCCCACCGTTTCGGACAGCAGGAGTTGCCGGGCCACCGTCTCCGTCGGGGCGCCGCGCTCGACCATCGCCTCGGCGGCCTGACGGTGCGCGGCGCGGCGCCGGGCGGCGGGGACGCCGGTGAGCACGGCGTCCCGGAGGAGGGGGTGGGCGTAGCGTGGCCGCCCGTCCGGGTCCAGCCGCAGCACCCCCAGTCCGGTCATCGCGGTGAGCCACCCCGCGACCCGCGCGGGATCGGCCCCTGCCAACTCGGCCAGCAGCGCGGCCAGTCCGTCGACCGGACAGCCGGAGCCGCCGCCCGCCGGCCCGTCCCACCCCTCATCCAACACGGCAAGCACCCGAGCGACCTCGGCGGTACCGGGCCCCGCACTGTCGAGCCACCAGGAGACGGCGGCGAGGTAGGCGCCGGGGTACAGGGCGGCGCAGGTGTCCGGGAGGGTGGGGTGGGTACGGCGGGTGGCCGGGGCGCCGTCCGCAGGCCCCGGGTCGTCCGACTCCCCCGTCCCCCGCGGGTCCCCCAGGCCCTCCGACTCGCCGGGCCCCCCGAAGTCCCCCAGGTCCTCCGGCTCCTCGGACTGCTCCGGCGCCCCCAGATCCTCCAGCAGCGCCCGCAGCAGCAGTGGGTTGCCCGCGGTGGCCCGTGCGCAGTGGTCGGTCCATGCTCGGGGCGCCGACGGGAAGCGCTCGTGGACCAGTGCGGCCGTCGTCTCCGCGGTCAACGGCGGGAGGGTGTACGTCTGTACGAGGGCCCGCGAGAGGGTGTGGGCGAAGCCCGGGGCGGGTGGGTCGACGTCGTACTGGCTGCGTTCCGTGACGGCGAGCAGCACCGGCCGCGGTGAACGGTCGACATGCCGGGCGAACTCCACCAGCCAGCGGTACGAGGGCCCGTCGGCGAGATGGACGTCGTCCACGGCGATCAGCAGCGGCGCCCGGTCGGCGTCGGAGCAGAACGCCCGCCACAGCAGGTCGGTCCGCTCGCGCTCACCGCACGGCACCTCGAACTCCGGTATGGGCCCCAGAAGTTGGCGGGCCGCCGCGAAGGGGACGGCGAGGTCCCCGGGAGCGCACCGGGCACGCAGGACCCGCATGCCGTGTGCGACGGCGTCCTCGGCGGCGGCCTCCAGCACCGTGGTCCGCCCGGTCCCGGTGGCCCCCCGCAGCAGCACCAGCCCACCCGTACCGCCCCGGGCCCGCGCGACCCCGGCCGCCAGCAGCCCGACGGCCTCCCGGTGCGCACGCGACGGTCCACCCCACGCTCCGCCCATCAGGCCCCGCCCCTTCTCGGCCCCGCGCCCTGCGCGCTCACCACCCTGAGCCCCCACATTCTCGGCGTTCTCGGTCCGGTGCCTTCCGCACCCACGCCCCCGTATCCCTCATCGAGAACGCCCCCCTTCGTGGTTCTCCGCCACCCCCGATCTCGTGGTCCTGCTCGTGGTGTTCCACGGTTGCCCCTGCCCCGCCCTCCCCCGCAGGGTGAGGAAACCGCGCCCGCCCTCGACCCCACAACGGCGGCGCGCACAAGGACATCGAGGAATGCCTTTGCTCAGCACTTCACGGACCACGCGCCCCGGTCCGGACGGGACCGGCGGCCGCATACCGGTGGCGGTGCACGCCCCGGACCCGATCCTGCGGGAAGGGGTGCGCGGCCAGTTGCGCCGGTACCCGGAGGTCGACCTCAGGGAGGAGGGCGACCCGGCCCCCGGGATCGTCGTGCTGCTCGTCGACGACGTACTGGACGAGACCGCGCTGACCCGGCTGCGCCGACTGGCGCGGACCGAGGGCGTGCGGGCGGTGCTCGTGGTGCGGTCGCTACGGGAGTCCGAGCTCCTCGACGTGATCGGGTGCGGGGTGGGCGCCGTCGTATGGCGGCACGAGGCCACCGCACCCCGTCTGCTACAGGCCGTCCGCGCGGCCGCCCGCGGCGACGGCGACCTGCCCGCCGATCTGCTGGGCAGGCTGATCAACCAGGTCGGCACGCTGCACCGCACCGCGGCCGGCGGCACCGGTGCGGGCCACGCCCCGGGTCTGACACAGCGTGAGGTGGACGTGCTGCGGCTGGTCGCCGAGGGGTTCGACACCTCAGAGATCGCCGCCAAGCTGTCCTACTCCGAACGCACGGTCAAGAACGTCATGCACGGCCTGACCACACGCATGCGCCTGCGCAACCGCGCCCACGCCGTGGCCCATGCCCTGCGGGAAGGCTACATCTGACCACGAGATGTCCATCCGGTGCCCGTCGGAGGCCGGTACCTGGGGCAATTCGTGACGACCGTGTGCGCGGGTGTCGAAGGAGTCTTGCGGTCGTTCTTGTCATGACGTAAGTACGTGAATCATGAACCTGTTCACCCGTGCTGCGTCGACGCTGCGCCGCCCGGCTCCCCCCACCGCCCCCATCGCCCCCACTCCTTCCCAGCCCCAACACCGGCCGGGACAAAAGCAGTTCGCGCCGACCGGCGTGCTCGATCCCGCGCTGTCCTCACTCACCGGGGAATGGATCATCGACCCGGCGCACAGCCGTATCGGCTTCTCGGTCCGCCACGCCCTGGTGACCACCGTGCGCGGGTCCTTCCTGGAGTACGACAGCCGGCTCTACTTCGACGGCCGCGACCCGTCCCGCTCGCGCGCCGAGATCGTGCTGTCCACGGGGTCCGTCGACACCGGCGTGGAACAGCGCGACGCCCATCTGGTCGGCCGTGACTTCCTGGACGCCCGCAACTATCCGCAGATGCGTTTCGTCAGTACGAAGGTGCGTCTCGTGGACAGCGACGTCTACCGCATGACCGGCGACCTGACCATCAAGAACGTCACCCGCCCGGTCGACCTGGAGCTGACCTACATCGGCCATGTCACCGACGCGTTCGGCGACGAGCGGGTCGGCTTCGACGGCACGACCACCATCAACCGCCTCGAATGGGGCCTGTCCTACAACCAGAAGCTGGCCGAGGGCGGCGCCATGGTCAGCGAGAAGGTCCGCCTCCAGTTCGACATCGCCGCGATCCGCATGACGGGCTCCCGCGTCTGACGCTACGACGGGACAGTCGGCGCTTCGGCACGGAAGGGGTGTCTCTCACCACGGCCGCCCGGCGTTCAGGCCAGGGACGTCGGTGCGGCGAGCTCGGCGAGGTGATGCGGTGCATGGGTGCGATGCTCGGGGCCGAACGGCGGGAACCGGATGCCGTGCTCGCGGATGAACCGCGGCACCGCGGACCCGTCGTGGCTGATCATGCCCTCGGTCTCGGACGGACCGGGCGGCACCAGGTCGTGACGCCAGATCCAGCCGCCGAACTCCCGTTGACCGTTGCCGGACGGCCGGAGTGGTACATCTCCGTCGGGAGGATCTGCCCCACGCGGTGTTCGATCGCGATCCTGTGGTCCCGCAGCCCGAAGCCGCAACTTAGTACCCGGCAAGCCCTAAGGCATTCCCCTGCGATGACGGATGATCTCGAGCCGCTGCCCTGCAAAGAAGGCTCTGGCGATACTTCCGCAAATTGCCGGGCCGGCGGCTGCACACTTGGAACCGTAGTGCACGCCGACAGTGATGGCTATGAGTATGAATACGTAGGCCGGTAGATCCTTCAGCACTCGGATCTGGATACCCCAGCCAATAATGGTAATAATCAATGAGTAGAGCAACATAGTCCACCACCACTGTTCGTAGCCCCGCGCGAAACGACGATCATGGGCGGGCGTGGTGGAAAGCGTAGATTCAGCTTCGACGAGAACTCGATTCGCGGTATACCAAGTGGCCCAGTTGCTCAATGCTACCGCTACGGCACCGGCCGCGCACGTCCATGGCCATACCCAGTAAAATCTGGGGGAGAATGTGGACAGGGCTGTGGTGGGAACTGCTACTACGGACATGCTACGCATGACGACTTCCGCAAATCGAGCCCGCAGGCCCGGTATTCCGCGAGTAGTCAGGCGCGCCAGAATCGTCTGATAGAACTTGGACGCCACCAGCCCCTGGGACAGCGCGATGGCCTTCGCGTACAACTCCAAGCCGTCAGGGAGACCGTCTGCCTGCCCGGTCACGAAATCGGAAACGGTCACCAATGCGGTCTTGGAGACAATGAACCACCATCCGAGCGTGGAAAGGGCAGAGAAGAACAGCAGGTATGATTCATATCGCGCCGTCCCCTGGCTCCCGTTACGTCGGCGGAGCCACCATTGGGAAAACTGGGTCCGAGCCTCTCGAGAAGCCGGTCCCAGCCGTGCCAGCACATAAATGTACTTCCCCTCACTGGCTACTGGTTCCTTGCGCGCGACCTTGAAGTAGGATTCGATATGCGTGAGCAGTTCGTCGAACTTGAATCCATCAGGCTGCGGCAGGAGTAGAAAGCGATTCTCCGGTCTTTCCTCGATGAAGTCTTCCAGCAGGCGTCCCAGGTTGGGACTGGCTGTCCAGATCATCTCGGGAACCCTTCCGTCCCGCGGCGGGGCCCCGGCGAGGATCTGGATGAGGATAATGCCGAGAGAATAGGCGTCTGCCGTGGCGGACGCGTTTCGCTGGTTCTTTATCTCGGGAGCGATATATACGGCATCATCATGCTCTGATATGCCGACTTGGCGGCTGTATAGGTGGTTGACGCCCAGGTCAATGAAATTGACCGTCCCGGTATTGTCGATGATCAGGTTGCTTGGGGACAGGTCGAGGTGCTGGCTTGTTGGGTCAGAAGCATCCACGGCAGTGTCGCGGGCCAGCTTGTGCAGAGCCGTTGATATTTTACGTGCTACACCTTCGGCCATCGCTATCCTATCGGCCATTTTGGGACGCGATGCCTCAAAATCCGCGATCACCTCACTCAGTGTTTGCCCGTCCTGAAACGGCATGATAACCCACTGCCCCGAAGACGCTTTCGGCTTAACGACTCTTGGGGAGACGGCCGTCCGGCCGTAGGTCTGGGCGTACTGGTCGGTGGCTCTGGTTATGGCCGCCAACTTATTCCACGGGAACAGAACACATTTGAGGGCCAGCGGGCTGTAGGAGCCGGCTTCATTGTCCGCTACCGTCGAGAAACCACGCAGAATAAAAGAAGTGGTGCCAGCCTTGTGGTATCGAAGACTAGAGAAGTCAATCTGTGACCAGTATCTCCCCTCTTCGGCGGTAACCGTTCGGCTACCGACAGGGCCATACACCAATCCGATTGCCCGCCCGACTCCCGCAGCGCGGAATAGCCAGCGACAGTAGCCGTCGGCCCTTCGTTGCTCTGCCATGTCCGGCGATCTGAAGCGACGCTCAAGGAGCACCACATTTAAACAGATCAATGATATGAAACCCACCACAGGAGCGTTGTTCCCTGCCGGGTGTGAGCGGACGCGCCTACGCGCCGCCTTGCATGCGTCTGTAAAGCTCTCCCCGGGGTGATCAAATTCGTAATTTGTTATGTGATCGAGAATATCGCGCAGGACTGTCACGGTGGCTTTGGCGAGCCGCCGCTCACTGTTCTCCTGGAGAAGTCTCAGGGTGGCCGCGGGTGAGTTGTTGTCAGTAATCTCTGCAAGCAGCAAATCCGCAACGCTGCCGAGTGGTGATGCTGGCATCGGCCCCCCCCTGGCTATCACTCGCGCGAAAAGGTTACAGGGAGTCGGGTCCCCCTCGCAGTGTTCTCACGGTTGTCCAAGGACGTCTGGGCGGCATGCCGAGCGAGATCTTCGGCCTCTTCCAGGTTCCCGGCTTCTACTCAGGTTGAATCGGGGATGTCCGGGCTGTGGTGACGGGTCGTGATCCCTGCGGTACGACGTCTTCATGCGGTATGCGCAAGGGGGCGGGCTG